>JBARMF010000452.1:0-4974 GCA_049802315.1 Candidatus Udaeobacter sp. | reverse complement strand
AGGTTATTTGCGACAGCGCAATGTGACTTATTCCGTATGGATGAAGCGGAACGAGGCGCGATCCAATCTAAAGCGACGGTGCGAACCGCATGGGCGACGATCGGACCAGGTTAGGCTGCGGATACGCGCCAGTCGTCGGGCTGGCTTGGGCAAGAGCTGATTGTATTGCGCTACCGCGACATAGAACCGGCCGTGCACATCCAGACCGATCTTGATGACCGAGCCGCAAAGTCCTATCTTGCTAACGGCGACTTGGAGTGAGGCCGCCCCTTCGTGTGAACGATTGTATTTTTCATAGAGCGGGTGAGTTTAACAACTGCCCGCTCCCTTACATGCCATCTAATCGATGAAGCCGACGGCCCCATCGCGAGACAACTTCAGTGTTTTTGCTGCGCCCGATGGCTTGCCAATCCCGCCGCAAGAGCTGCGTCATTTAGTCTCCGGGGACCCGAATGATACGAAGTCTAGCTTTTTCGACATGGGAAGGCATTGTACGCAACGCATAGTGGAGGCTCTGAAAAAGACTGAGGTGGAGATCGACAGTTTTGACGCCATCCTCGATTTTGGCTGCGGGTGCGGCCGCACCATTCGGCATTTCGGGACCTTAAAAAAAGCCAAGCTATATGGCACAGACTATAACCCGAAGCTTATTGATTGGTGCAGTCGTAACCTCCCTTTTGGGCAGTTTAGCGTGAATCAACTGCATCCGCCTTTGGTTTACCCGGAAAGGGCCTTTGACCTCGTCTATGCATTCTCCGTTTTCACTCATCTTCCCGAGTCCATTCAGTTCTCATGGATGAGAGAACTCTCGCGGGTGCTCAGACCTGCTGGCTATCTGGTCATATCCACTCTTCCCTTGGGGATGCTGCCCGAAGACCGGCGAACAGGCCAACTGGTCGTCCGCAAAGAGAGCGAGGCCGGAACCAACGCTTGCTTAGCATATCACACGTTCGCCTATGTGAAGGAGAAGTTGGCGAAAGGATTTGAAGTAGTCGAGTTCATCGGAAGCCCGCATGGACAAGACTTCTATCTTTTGAAAAAACTAACGGAAGCGACATGCAACTGACTTGTGACCTAACCAAACGATGAGCCAACGCCGAAAGCTCTCGCGAGCAGGCTGGCCCCATTGCGAAGCAACTTCAGCGTGTTTGCCACGATACCCCTGCCGTGGCTTATCTCTTTTTCGTTAGGCGCCATAAGCACGCTATGACCACCGAGCTATGGCTGTTAGTCGCGAGCGTCATCCTTGGTCTCGTTCATCTCATAGCGGCTTCGCACCTGATTAGCTATCAGTATGGTTACCGCTGGACGGCCAGCAGCCGAGAGGAGCCAGTTCCGCCCCTGCGCGGTCTCGCGAATCGGGTGGACCAGGCAACAACGAATTTTTTGGAAACCTTTCCCTTCTTTGCCGCTCTGGTTTTAGTGGCGCATGTCACTCAACATCACAGCTTACTCACCTTCTGTGGTGCGCACCTGTATTTCTGGGCACGCTTAGGATATTTGCTCGCTGCGGCGGCCGGATATGCTCTGCTGCGTTCGCTCGTTTTCTGGAACACCGCGCTGATAGGTATTGCCTTCTTCGTCATCGCGCTTTTCCGGTAACGTGGTCATGAAATTACACGGTTCTTTCTCGAAATACTGCACGCGCCACGGAGCCCATAGCGTTTCTACTTCCTTCTTTGGAAATTCGTCGTTCGCCATGCGTATCGCCCATTGAGACTAAAATCCTGCGCTCCAAAGTCGAGCTAGCATTTCGTCTCTCTTTTCTTGTCATTCCGAGCAAAACCGATGAATGGAGCAGTTGGGAAAACCGCGACATCCATGGGAAGACGGAGTTGAGCGCACGGCCAGTGAGCGAATCAAATCTCTCGATGCTTGTTTTCCTTTGCCGGAAGATAACGCGTTCTTTCAAGCAGTTTTGCATTGTCGGTTTCACACCGGATCGTATTCTCGCCCTTCATGGGCGTTCCTCCCATCGCATCGACAGTTCCACCGCAAAGCGCAGCGGTAATATCCAGGCCTAAAGTTTACCGCCGTGTTTTGGTGGTCTTCCTTTCGTCCCTGACAATTGTCGTCGCGCTTACTCTCAATCTCCCGAATGCCGCCAAAGCGGCGGAACCATCCGAGACCAAAGCGACTATCGAGGATCGGGTGCACGAGCTGATTCCCGAGATTGAAGCCTACATTACCAGCGGGATGAAGGGGTTCGACGTGCCGGGCCTGGCCATTGGAATCGTTGCCAACAACAGGCTCATATACGCCAAGGGTTTCGGCGTGCGCAGCAAGAGCAACGGACTGCCGGTTGATACACAAACGGTTTTCCAGATCGGCTCGACCACCAAGGCGTTCCTCACCGCGACCATGGCGATCATGGTCGATCGCGGCAAGTTGCGGTGGGACGACCGCGTTGTCGATCTCTATCCCGAGTTCCGGTTGAAGGATCCCTGGGTGACGCGCGAGTTCCGTGTCTTCGACCTACCCGCGCAGCGCTCCGGGCTTCCGCCTCTGGTCAACGACATTCTCGCCATGCTGAACTTCAAAGAGCCGGAAATGATTCGCTCCCTTGGCCATGTTGAACCGGTGTCCAGTTTCCGCACGACCTTTGCCTACACCAACATCACGCATCTTTTGGCCAGCCGCATCGTGGCAAAAGCCGCGGGTGCCCCGGATTGGAATGCGGTGCTTCAGAAGGAACTGCTCGATCCCCTGGGCATGAAGGATTCGACCTACACAGCCGAAGCTATCGAAGCGGCACCTAATCATGCAAAGGGTCATCGCTGGACGCCGGAAGGCACGATCGAGGTGCCTTTCACACCAATCTTCCCTTACGCCTTAGCTGGGGCCGGCGACATCAACTCGACAGTCGAGGATATGGCGCGCTGGGTCCGCTTGCAGCTTAACAATGGCACCTTCGATGGACGCCGCATCGTCTCGTCCGAGAATCTCGCCTATACGCGCATGCCAAAGGTGGCACTCAACGACCAGGTATTCTATGACCTTGGCTGGTATAACTATCTAACGCCGAATGGCAATCTTCTCTGGCATGATGGAGATGCGCTCAGCTTCGGCTCTTTTGTTGGCTTAGTCCCGGATAAGAATATCGGCATCATCATCCTTACTAACGAAACGAATGTGGAGGCCCCCAATTCGTTAGGGGCGTGGGTAGTGGATCGGATTCTTGGCAACGCGAAACACGATCCCGTTGCGGAGAATCTTAAAAACGCCAAAGCCACTTTTGAGGCGACAGCCAGGCGATTTGCCAAGCCTGCTAATCCACGACCGTTTCCGCGGCTCGCACCGCTCACCGGCAATTTCGTCAATTCGAGCTTTGGAAAAGCGGTGTTGACTTTGAAGGACGATGCGCTCGTCATCGAAGTCCAGGCAACCGGCGCTAAGTTTAAGCTTGTACCTTGGGATGGCGACATTTTCATGGCCACCCTCATGGCGACTGGCCAGTTTGGGCCCGTAGTCGATTTGGACTACATGACAAAGGGATTTGCCCAGTTTCAAATGGATAAGGATGGTAAACTCAATTTGCTGCGCCTTTCCACTCAAGACGGCCAGGCTTATGAATTCCGGCGCGAATAGCTCCTTCGCGCGGAGCGGATCATCCCTGGCACGCGGTAACAACAACCGCTTGTACTTAGGAGCCAGGACCGCTATTTTCTTCCGCCCTTGGATCTGTTTCCTCGTTGTAACTTTTATTAGCCTGTTCCAGATAGCGGTTGTTAGCGCTGCGGAAGGCAACACCTTGGGCGGACTGATTGACGTGGGCGGTGGCCGCAAGATGTATCTCGAATGCCGTGGCACCGGTTCTCCTACGGTGGTGCTCATATCGGGAACGCGAGGCGCTCACGATGACTGGACCGATCTGATTGATTCCAAAAATCCGACTGGCGTGACGAAGCCTGGTGAGTCAGCTGTGTTCCCGCAGGTTAGCAAGTTCACCCACGTGTGTGCCTATGACCGGCCTGGAACCAGCCGGAACGATAACACACTGACCGATTCCACGCCTGTGCAACAGCCGACTACAGCACAGCTGGGCGTCGCAGACCTGCATGCCCTGCTAACAGCAGCTAAGGAACTGGGGCCATATGTTCTTGTCGGGCATTCCTGGGGTGGTCTGATTGCCAGGCTCTTCGCCAGTACTTATCCCGATGAAGTGTCCGGTCTGGTGTTGGTCGATCCCGCCTCGGAATTTCTGAAGAGCTCGCTGACGCCTGCGCAGTGGGCGACGTACATCAAAGCCACGAAAAGGCTCATTGAACCTAACGGCTTGGAAGCGCCCGACCATGCGCGCACCCTCGAATTGCTTCATGGCACCCCGCAAGTAGGCTCCATGCCCGCCATCGTGCTCACCTCGGACAAGCGATTTGATTTTGGAGCCGGCGGGCCGGAGACATGGACGGCGTGGCGAACCGCCCAGGACCGCCTCTCCAATGTTCTTAACGCGAAGCACGTCAGCGACACGAATAGTGGCCACGTCATCCAGATGGAGCAACCCCAACTGGTGGTCGACGCAATCGAGCAAGTCGTGAAGGCAATTCGTAGCGGGAGCCATGAGGTCGTGCCCAACAAAAAGGATACCGAGTTGTTTCCGATCGCCGGAAACTCGCGTATCGCCCTTGAAAAGGCGCTTGATGAGGGGTTCGCGAAATCAGGTTTGCCCGGAGTCATAACAGGACTATGGATTCCCGGCACCGGCAGCTGGATAGCATCACGTGGGGTCGCCGATTTGAAAACTAAAGCCCCGATGACGGCAGATTTGCAGGCGCCGATCGGCAGCATCACGAAGTCGTTTGCCGTGACAATCGCGCTGCAGTTAGTCGGAGAGAACAAGCTCCGCATGGAAGACACAATCGACCGGTGGTATCCGCAAATTCCCGAAGCTTCTGCAATTGCCATCAAAATGCTTCTAAACCATTCGAGCGGTTTCGCAGATATTAGTATGCTGCAATTGGAATTGCGTTGCGC
>JBARMF010000451.1:0-3134 GCA_049802315.1 Candidatus Udaeobacter sp. | reverse complement strand
GCGACGTCTTCTTTCCAACCCGCGTCGCGAAACTGTTTCCGAAAGGATTCAACCGCCGCTTTGGCTTTTCCTTTGCCGAGAGTGAACTTGATCTCGTCTTTCGTCTGCTTCACGTCTTTCGCATCCGCAGGCAGTGTGACCGCGACTTTCGGCACCTTACTTCGTTCGGCCAACTCGGCGGCCTCCTTCGCTGCTTTCGCTTCCGCTGCGGCGCGCAGCTTGGGCGCTTCCTCTTTTATTCTGCGATCAAGCTCGGCTAGTTCCGCCGCGCTTTGAAAGCGAACCGATACGAGAAGCTTGCCGCCAAGCACGCCGGTTGTCGCAAGGGTGAGCATTTCTTTCGCGGGATTGCGAAAGATCATGGTCGGCTTCTCGTCGACGTCGACCATCTTCTCCATGGGGGACTTCCAGCCCGCGCTGGCGAGAGTTTTTCGATAAAAATCGACGATGGCGTCCTGGTTTGTCGTCGCAAAAGTAAGTTCGGGCGGCTCATCTACGTAACGCAGATCGTCGACGTCCGGCGGCGCCGGAATGTCAGAAGAAATTAGCTGATTCGAATACTGGATCATGGTCTTTCCACCCTGCGCGGGCGCGGACGAGACAGTCGCGGTTACGAGAATCGCATTCCGTTTGAAGAAGTCGGAATCGCCGGCCTTGCCATAAGGCACCCAGCTTTGCGCGACGAACAGATTGCGGATGGCGTCCACGGTCGCAGCGACGGTGCCCTCCGTGGCATACATCGCAGTCGGCTCTCCTACATAGACGGGCTTAGCATTCGGAGGAACTGGGAGCTTGCCCGGTTTCACGTTGCCAAGATTTTGGAGTCTGACCGTTACGCCAGTCGCTTCAAAGGGGATGACCGATAGCGAGACGACGAATCCGTCACGCGCGAACATCGCGCTGGCCGAGTCGTCGCTGATGGTGCTGTTCGGCAATTCTTTCCAGCCTTGCGCACCGAACGCTTTCCGCTGGAATTCCAAAGCTTTCTTCGGATCGCCCGGTGCGACATAAGACAGGTTGGCGACATGACGCGACTCAGCGGACCTCGCACCGTCCATGAGCGGGAACGTTGAGAGATCCAATATTTTGGCTGCTTGTTCGACTGTGGCCGGCGTTTTGATCGCGTCGGCAGAGGGCGTGTCTTCTGCCGTCCCGTTTTTCGCACCACATCCGAAGAGAAAACCAAGTGTGCACGCCAGGAATACTTTTTCCATCAGGGTCTGACGGCAGAGATAAACTACTTTGTCCATAGGCCGCGACGATATTGAACTGATCGATACGTTTCGAGCGCGATCTTTGCGATGGGCAAATGAGATGATCCGGGCGTGCGCGCGTGAGCAGCGTGGTCGGTCGCGATTAGCCAGTTCGATCCAATCGTTCCAAAAACTGCCGTGGCGATAGAATTTCAATCCCGCGGAATTTTTTGAGCACGAGCAAATCTTCGTCACCGGTCACAATGACATCCGCATTTCCGGCAAGCGCCGTTGCGAGCACAACATCATCGTCTTTGTCGCGGCAGACGCGTTTATCCAAGGGCTCCGGCTCGACAAATTCGCAAAGGTCCGCATACGCCTCCAGCGCAACGCGGGTGGCTGGACCAATCTTATGCCGGCGCGTGATAAGTGATTCGAGTTCCTGCTTCAATGCATTTGACCAGACGATGTCACACTCCGCGACGGCTTCATCAACCACTTCTTCGCAGAACCCCTTCGCGGCCAGCGCCGAATACAGCACGTTCGTGTCGAAGACCACTCTCACGAGACGATCTTAAACACATCTTCATCCGTGTAGATGCCTCGGGCGCGCGCTTGCGGAACAAGCTCACGCCGGGCTGCACGCAGCGCCCGACGAAAAAGATCGGCCTTGATCGCGCGCCGGACGTACTCGCTGCTCGTCACGCCTTCGGCCTTCGCCATCTTTTCCAAGTCGCGCCGCAACCGCTTCGGCAAACTGATCGTCAACGTCTCTCTCATCTGTAAGACATCGTAGCACAGCGGCAAAGTGCGGCAAGAATTGCAAACCTGAATCTCGAACCCATGATGGAGGCACCGATGCACCCCGCCCTCGCGATACAAAATTCGCATTTATCTGGGGAGCGCACGCCGCTGGCGCGTTGGCGATTGCGGCCTCGCGATCGCGAACTTTGAATTCTCTTTCCGCTTCAACGCTTTAACAACTCTCCCATTCAACGCTTCAACCCTTCAACGAGTCCTTGGCCTGCCAAAGCCTTGGCCACGGCGGCACTTGGCGAGAGCCTGTCACTCGACTCGCGTGTGATTGCGCGACTTCTCACTTCTCACTAACGACTAACATGTCCATCCGCCTGCGCTCCCCGGCAAAAGACTGATCACCGGTCGTCGTAAATCTCGGGACCGCAGTGCCAGGCATCAAGCCGTGTCAGAGCTTGCAAAAGCCCGCGCACTACCTCCCTCTATGGTAGGTGTAAGCCGCCAGCACTAGCAGCGCGACACCGATCGCGGCTCCGAAGATCCAGCTGCCAGGCACCCGCGGTTCCAACACCGATTCATCCGGCCGTCTCGGGTTGTAGCGCACCGCCACCGTGCTCCCGCACGGATAACGGTCTACCACCTTCTGCGCAAACTCCGGCACGCCACGGTCCAGCCCCGGACTTTGCGCAATGCGGCCGCCGCGGAAGCGTTTTCCCGCCACCTCGTACTCATAAAGCAATACCGGCCGGTAGAGCGTCATGCGGTTCCGAGGGCCTCCGGTTCCACGACTAACACTCTCGCGGTATTTCTCCACCTTCGCCGACAACACCCGGCCTTCCACCGCAGGCCAGCGCTTCATTGCCGCCGCTTCGCGTAACGAGCTCACGACGATCGCGAGGACCGCTAACCCAAAGCCGCCGATCACCAGCGCCACCACGCCGGGACGATGCATTCCCGTGCTGTGTAGGGCAAGTTCCTCGTTGCTTTTCGATTCAACGATTCACCGCTTTAACGAACCACGGGACGACAGCCTGATTATTGTTTGTTACGTGTGAGACTGAGCGTAAGAACGCACCAGGTTCCGGATCATGCGCTGATAGCTGGTATTTCGTTTCCGGGCTTCCCGCTTGAAGAATTCCAAGGCTGAATTGTCGAGCTCGAGCGTGACCTTGGTTTTTTCCGGCA
>JBARMF010000450.1:0-8178 GCA_049802315.1 Candidatus Udaeobacter sp. | reverse complement strand
CCCATAGGCGGTGGAACCTCTTCGTGTCGAATGGTGCCGACACCGAATTTATACTCTGCGAAGATGGTCGGATTGAGCGGAATCTTGTTCCAATCAGCAAGGGCCCATCGCGCTTCGAGACTCACCGTCTGCACGCCGCCGCCGCCATTAAATCGTTCCAACTGTGTTTCGGCCGCGACGTTAAAACGATAGGGCAAACCCATTTCTATCTCCTGGGTGAAAAGGTAATCGGGAGGTCCGTGGCGGAATCCCTGGCCCTCAAAAAGCTCGCCAAAGAAGAATGCCCACGGGGGCAACACGTAAGCATTTACTACGTTGGAGAAACGGCTGCGCGAAAACTGGGGTGGCGCGCCGTATGCGCTGGGCACTTCCTGGTCCGGGAGGAGCCCTGGGCCCCGGCCAGTGACGACGACCGGCTGCTCTGTTGTTGCTTGTCCCAAGGCCGAATGATTATCGGCAGCCAATATGAAACACGTGCATGCGATCAGTGGAATGAGCCAGTGCCGCCCACCTTCAAAAAGAAAAGAGATTTTTCTCATAGGTTTCGTGCATGATTACAAAACCGTAATGATTGGCAAGACAAATTTATAAGGCATCACCCTACGTAAGGATTAGGCCGTATCCGACATGACATTAAAATTACAATTTTGTAATATCGGCGGCGTAATCGGATCGATCTAAACAAATCTTAAGCTGAATCCATCTATGAAAATGACGTATTGTGTCCGGTCAATGTTTCCACGGTTCACGCTGTTGATCGCGTCCGCGTGGTTCGTATGTCCTGCTTTTAACCTTTCAATCCGCGCGCAGGTCTCCACCGAGTCGACAGTCGTCGTTCACGCAACGACGCAACCCTACGAGATACCAGGCGCGTACGAGATACCAAGCGCGTATGGCGCGCCCGCTGCATTTTCGCAATCCAGCTTCTCGCCGTTAACAAAGGCCTATGTCCTTCCACCCGGTGAAATTTACTCTGCCGTGATTTACGAACTCGACGATGTGCATTATCGTCTTCCTGATAATATTTGGACCCTGGAATGTGAAATGGGTGTGCCTTACCGCACCAATATTGCCATTGAAAGCGATATCCAGCATTACGATGGCATCACTCAGGATTCGACCGTCAGCTTTGAACTCCGGCATGCATTCGCAGATTGGGACGTGATTCCGCTGAACCCGACCGTCTTCGCCGAATACAAAATTGGCATCGGGAAGATTCTCCACGATGAAGGCGCTCCAACACCTGGGCATAAGTTTGGGCCAGGCGGGTTTGATAAGTCTGACCCGATTCCTGATGGTTACGAACTGCGCCTGCTTTTGTCTGAAGATTTTTTCGATCGGATCGAATGGGCACTAAACTTTTTTTTAGAAAACGAGATTGAGGGCGATCGCGGCCGTGAGTGGGGCATTGCTCAGAGTGTGGTAACGCCGATTCACCTCTTCCCAGCGTCGGCGCCGCCGTCACCTTCTGATCATAAAAACGTACACACGAACAATGTTCAACAGGTCGCAGTTCGACCGGTCGCAGGAGCTGACGTTCCGGCGGAAGAGCTAAAGGTTGGAATCGAATTCCAATTTCGTAGCTTCAGCGACAGTTCCAGCCGGGGCGACCCGTACAACACTTTCGTGATTGGTCCGACTGCCGACTGGAAGCCGAACAGCAGATTGCGTTTCGATGTCTCTCCGTTGTTTGGCGTGAATCACAGGTCGCCGATATTGCAACTATTCGTAGTGGCCTCCTACTTGTTGGGCCCCGGCGGGCCAGGCAAGGAAGCTGGCGGCGAAGCGCCTACTTCAACGCGTAATCGCTAGGTTCTCTGAAACCGCCCTTGTGCTCGTGCGTCTCGATCACGTTGCCAGTCGCGTCGTAAACGTGAATCACATGCCGCCAAGGATTCGGCCTTAAAAGCCAACCGCGCCGGCCGCGCACGATGAAAGGAACATCATCGGCGCAAATGCTAATGCACCCGCCCAGCCATTCGGGAGAACGGCCGAATATTCAATCTGAATCGGTGTGCGGCCGTGAAAGAGCGGCATTATTCTTCGCATTCTCAAGTGTTCTTCTTCGGCCAAATAGAATCCGCACCGCGGCGGTCGGACTATGCGGTGCATTAGTCGAGTTTTAAAAAGAAACAGCTCGCAAAATCTTCGACCAATGGCAGCGTCTCTGGAAGTCGGGCAGAAGGGCAGCCGCAGCCCGCCTCCACAACGAGCTGCGGCCTATCCACTTCATTAACCGCGGAGCTTCACTTCCTCGGTTATTCAGCCTGCAGGCTTGGCTAATCATTACAAAATTGTAATGATTAGCAAGTTAAATTTTTCAGGCCGATCCGCAGGCAGTCGAACTGTTGGCGTTACGTTCTTGCGTCAGCTTGTGCTGCGGGTGGAGTTCGCCGCAGAGCTCCTCCGCATTTCGAAGCGTCTCCTTGCGAGTCGTGAACGTGAAATTCGAGCGTTATTGCGATGTCGGGACCGGCTTCGCAATGATAAAGGTCGACATGGGCTGTGGGGCGTAGCTTTCGGGATACCATCCTTCACACCCGAAGCGGATGTCCATGACTGCCGCATTCGTAGGCAGGTTCGGAACAGTCCACAAGTACGAGTCAGCCTTCGGGGGCAGAATTGGCGTAATGCACGTCATGAAGGTTCTTCCGCCGTCCAGCGACAGCCAAACTTCCCTCTCGCATCCCGTTAGATTGATGTTAGGAAGTGTTGACCGCCATTCTACCATGATTTTCTGCCCAGGGTAGAGAACCTGCCCAGCCGTCGGAGAAATCAACGTGGCAGAATATGTTCCTGCCGCGCTTGAAGTACTAACGAGTTGTGGAGCGACGCTAAGCGCCACAGCGAAGATGGTCAGGAGCAATCCTCGAGTATTCATTTTATTTTTCCTCCGATTAACTTAGGAAGAGTCCGGGCAGAAACGCGACCCCGTCAAACAATTTACGATTACGTTTTAGTCATTCTCTCGCGAACAGAGAGACTTTTATTTCGGCGAGAGCGGAAACCAGTTTCACTATTGTGCCGCGACCTGGCTCCCTGTCGATGATAGCCGAACCGCCATGGAGATCGACAATCGACTTACCAGAGCCACGCCGAGACCTGCTGGCGACGCGTGGACTTGCCACACCGGCAGATTCGCGCTGCGTCTCCTCGCAACGTCAGAATCTAGTGAGACTGGGTTGGGCTGTGCGCGATCATAAACATCGACGCAGGCTGCGGAGAGTAGCTTTCGGGGTAATGCAAGTCACATCCGAAGCGGATGTCCAAGACCGCCGCGTTGGTAGGCGTGTTCGGAACAGTCCAGAGGAAAGATGTGCTCCTCGGATCGAGCCACGTAAGCCACACGGTAAAAGTACTGCCGCCGTCCAGCGACAGCCAAGCCTCGCTCTCACACCCTGGCAATGGGATGTTAGGAAGGGTGTGCTTCCACTCGATCATGATCTTCTGCCCGGGGTAGAGAACTTGTCCCGCCACTGGCGAAAGCAACTGGGCTGAATACTTGTCTGAGGCCGCCGGCGCAGTTGAGATCGTCAGTTGCAGAGCGCAGACAGTCATTATTGCGAATAACGTGGAGAGAAAT
The DNA here is from genome assembly GCA_049802315.1 of Candidatus Udaeobacter sp. GTDB lineage: Bacteria > Verrucomicrobiota > Verrucomicrobiia > Chthoniobacterales > UBA10450 > Udaeobacter. Next base: position 4,595 of record JBARMF010000450.1, on the reverse strand, counting down.
CCGCGAGTTTTCATTTTGTTAATCCTTTCGTTTATTAAGAGAAATTCCGGACATAAATGAAAATGTGTCAAAGGATTTACCGTTACTTTTTTGTCATCTGCCCCGAGACCGGGCTGATGGCGTACTGCGTTGACTTCTATTTCCGCTGAGCCGGGAAGATCAGCGTGACCGTCGTGCCGCGAGCGGGTTTGCTTTGAATCGTCGCAGTGCCGCCATGGAGATCGACAATTGATTTTACAAGCGCCAAACCGAGCCCTGCTCCATCGGAGCTGCGCGATGGCTCAGCACGGTAAAAACGATCAAAGACGCGCGGTAAATGTTCTGCAGTTATTCCGCAGCCAGTATCGCTGATAGCGACTTCAAAATCAGCCTTGTGTTGGCAAAGCGCGATTTGAATTGAACCTTTCTCGGGAGTGAAGCGCAGTGCGTTATCGAGCAGATTTCCCACGGCGCGTTCGAACAAATCCGGATCTGCATAAATTTGTCCGTTACCGCTGCAGGTGATTGTCACATGATGATCGTCCGCGACGGTTTGATAAAACTCTGCGATTTTCTCAACTTCTGCGCGTGCATCGAACTGCTTCCCTGCGATCGGTTCACGCGCCGCGTCCACGCGTGCGACAAAAAGCAAATTATCCACGATCCTGGAAAGCCGTTCGCATTCAGCGACAGTGGATTCGACGGTCTCGCGATAATCAGCTGCAGTGCGATCTCGCGTGAGGGCAACCTGCGCTTCGCCCAGCATATTGGCGATCGGCGTTCGTAATTCGTGCGCGAGATCGGCGGAAAATTGCGAGAGCCGCGTGAACGAATCGTCGAGCCGTTTAAGCATTTGGTCGAAAGCGATTGCGAGCGGTTGCAGTTCGTTCGGCCATCCGGTGGAACCGATACGTTGCTTCAATTGGTCTGGGCCGATTCGGCGCAGTGATTCCGTCATTTCTCGAAGGGGCCGCAACCCGCGTCGGGTAACGATGATCGCAATCAAAGCAGAGGCCACAATGCCGCCGAAGAGAACCGCGATGGATAAGAGAGCGAAATTTCTTTCAACTTGCTCATCACTTGATCGGTCTTGCGCCAACTGAAGCGTGTAACCTTTGCCAGCGGGATGCTCATTGAAGGCCACCAGGGAGAAAAGCTTCCCCGAGCTGCGATAATCCTTGCGAGTGCGAATGGCTTCTGTCGGTTCTCGCCCTGCTGGAAAAATCTGTGGTGGAATCAATCGATCCATTTGCGGTGTTTCGGCGATGGCGTGGCCCTCCGAGTCGAGAATCCTGATCCAGTAAGGGGTGTGCTGACCGGCGCGGTGCGCCGTGACCTCTTCACCAAGGATCTCGGGTCCGTTCTCGCGGAGATCTGCGCTTAACGCGAACATTTTGTCGGCCAAAACTGAGTTGTCTTCGGCGGCCGCGTGGCGCAGAACAATCGAGTAAAAGATGCCAAGTCCGCACGCGAGCAAAAGGTCCGCTGCCAGCGTAAACAGCAGAATTAGCTGGAATGCGATGGAGCGCTGTTTGTTCAAGAACGACAATGAAGATTACGAGCGTCCTTTGAGAGCGAAGCCGACGCCGCGAATCGTATGGATCAGCTTCGTCTTGAACGGGTCGTCTACTTTCGAGCGCAACCGGCGGACGACTACATCGACAACGTTCGTGCTGGTCGTGAAACCAACGTGCCAAACGTGTTCTGCAATTTCGTCGCGCGACACGACGGCCCCGCCTGAACGGACCAGGTGCGCAAGCAGAAGGAATTCCTTTGGCGTGAGGTTCAGCGGAACGCCCGAGCGCGTCGCCTTGTGCCGCTCAACGTCGAGTTCCAAATCCTCGACGTGCAAATGTTCCGGATGTTGCTGGGGAGATCGCCGCAACACCGAATGGACACGGGCGAGTAATTCCGAAAATGCGAACGGTTTGACCAGATAATCGTCTGCACCAAGCTCGAGTCCTTTCACACGATCGCGGACGCTGTCGCGGGCCGTAAGAAACAAAATGGGCGTACGGAGTCCATCGCGCCGCAGTTCCGCGACCACATCCCAGCCGTCCTTATGCGGCAGCATGATGTCGACGATCAGAAGATCAAATTTGGTCGCACGTGCCTGTTCCAAACCGGTTTCGCCATCAGGCGCAACATCGACATCGAAGTCGGCTTCGCGCAATCCTTTGGCGAGAAAAGCCGCGGTTTTCTTTTCGTCCTCGATCACCAAAATGCGCATAGGGCTCATGGCCTATACGAGCATACGGCTCATGCGTCAGATCGGCGTCGTGAGGGCGGGACGGCGATCAGCAGCCCAGCGATAAGAAATGTGAGTGCCGCTGAGAATAAACAATAGCGGCAATACGCGTGCAGCAGAAACGCCTGCACGTAGAGAAACCAAAGTGTCATCAAAAACATCGCGCCGGCAATCAAAGCAACAAACTTCGGAGCCCATGAATGGCCGAACGCTGCGAATGTGGCGAAGGTGAACAACGTGAAATAGGCAAGCGCTCCAAGCATGGCCACTGGAATTCCGCCCAGCTTGCCATACGAACTTCCCAACACTCGAAAACAATCTGGCGAACCTCCGCAGCTAAGGGTTTCACCAGTGAGCGCCTGCACGCTCAGGTAAGTTGCATCAGCCAGACCGACCACGGCAACAATAGCCACAATTATGTAAAGAATGGTGCGAAATCGCGATACGGTCATGCCTGTGGTTTTCCCGCCAGCGCTGCGTTGATGGCAGCGCGAAGGCCTTCCGGGTTTTTATCTTTTGGGTCCACGGGCTGGCCATTGATGTACAAGGTGGGGGTGACCTTTATCTCGAGCGATTCACCACGTGCATAATCTGAATCGACTCGTGCTTTGGCTTGTTCGCCATCCATGTCCTTTTTAAACTGATCAACATTCAGTCCAATCGTACCCGCATACGATTCGAACAATTCGCGCGTATTGGGAGCTTTGCTCCAGACGGCTTGTTCGCGATACAGCACGTCGTGCATCTCCCAAAAATGACCTTGCAGCCCGGCGGCTTCCGCAGCCAGCGAGGCCTCCCGGGCGTGCTCGTGAACGCTGAGGGGAAAATTCCGGAAGATCAGCCGAACCCGCGAGTCATATTCTTTCAGCAATTCCTCGCCAAAGGCGGCGAAACTGCCGCAGGGCGGGCACTGAAAATCGCCAAACTCTTCCAGCGTCACCGGGGCATTGGGGTTGCCCCGAACGTGCATTGATTCGGAGCCGCTATCTGCAGGGACAGCCTTATCTTCGGGAATAGCCTTGAGTTGCGGACGCTTTGCGCGATAGAGCATCGCTCCGCTCCCAAACGTGGCCAATGCGACCCCAACCACAATTACAAACGGCAGGTAGCGTTTCATGCGCGAGATAAGCGGAGAATTTCGACGCGACAATTCCTTCGTCAAGTGCCAGCGCTGTTAAGATTCATTTTGTGTTCGACTCGTTGACCACCACGAGACCTCGTGAATATAGTGCGCAGTGAGATCTCGCAACTTACTCACCGCTTTCGGGTTCATCGTCATGGCTGTTTGCGTTTCCACTGGACAAACTCCCTCTGCAGGAGAATCGGGGATTGAAGGGGTAATTACGATTACTCCAGCTAAGCCAGGGCCAACCAGGGTTGGTGATGCCGCTTTAGCGCCGCTGCCCAAGGCCACTTTTGCTGTGGAAAAGAATGGTGGCGAGGTAACCTCGTTCATCACGGATGAGCAGGGCCGATTTCGGGTCTCATTGCCCCCCGGTCATTACAAAATTTCCCTGAAGGGAAGGACAACCGGCATCGGCCGCTTCGGCCCCTTCGAAGCTGATGTTGCGCCGGGCAAGATGACCAACGTCCAATGGGAATGCGACTCAGGTATTCGATAATCGTTAGGGTTGTGGGGCGTTTCTGTGAAACGCCGGGGCGTCTGGCACAGACGCCCTACAATCGATGGGAACTCGCAAGGTTCGCTCGCGAGTCCCAAGCGACTAATTACTGATCACCGATCAACAAGCCCTTAGGGCCGAGGCGGTATCGTCGGGCGCGGCCTCGGTGTGGGCGCTAGCCGCGGCGTAGGCGAAGGTCTGGGCGTAGCAGTAGCGGTAGCCGTAGCCGTGGCTGTCGCAGTTGCCGTTGATGTGGCGGTTGCTGTCGCCGTAGCTGTTGCGGTAGCTGTGGCCGTCGATGTCGCCGTTGGTGTCGGCGTGGGACTGCCCTGTGCGCAGGCGAAGATTTCCATTGAGGCCAGCGGTGTAATGCCGTCGCTGGCATACCCGCCTGAGAGCCAGATGCGGTCTGTGCCGTTGGTATCCGTCGGGAAGTTGCGCCGCGCAGTCGTGAACGGCAAGGCTGTTGTCCAACTGTTCGTGCCCGGATTATAGACGTCCACCTCGGTCGAGGGATTGGGCGCAACTCTGCCACCACCCATGACGTACATATTCCCGTTGAAGTTAAGTCCACGCGTCTCACCGGTGGCTCTCGGTATGGCCGCAATCGTGCCAATGGTGTTAGCTACTGGATTGAAGCTGAAGGAAGTGGTGGTGTCCACTACCGTGCCACCCTGGTAATCTGATGCGCCTCCCACGTAGATGATGCCACCTATAGTGGTTGTCGGCGCATACATGATCCCCAC
>JBARMF010000449.1:0-6445 GCA_049802315.1 Candidatus Udaeobacter sp. | reverse complement strand
GAAACCTTTCCTCCGCAAGATCCTGGCGCTCGCCCTGATGGGCGCGGCTCTGGCTCTGTTTCTTTGTGCTGCAGGAGGGGTTTCATACGCTGATCCAGCGCGTTCGAAGCCGTCCTACCTGACGGTGGAAACGCATTACTACCCGACTTTCGGAACCCCAAACGATGCGCTGGTTACGGCTGATAACGCTTATGTACTCGTCTCGGTAAGCGGGGCCACGGGTGTTCAGGTTTTCAGAAATTCTGATTTCACGAACCCGTGCGGCGGCCAACAAATTCTTAATTTTCCGCCGCCGCGCCCTGGCGTACAGCCCGTGCAAACAGTTGACGGAATGCAATTTTTTCCGGGTTCGCCGCAAGTCAGCGTTGGTGCCGCAGTTGAGGCGCACGGCGCTGAATTTTTTCGTCTGGCTAGTTTGAACCAACCATGTGCCATAGACGGCATTGTCAACGTTCCACAACTGCCGGTGATTTCGAACTGCCCTAATGCTCCTAATTGCTCACCCGGTACTTTTGATATCGCCGTCACACCTGATGGAGAATATGCGTTTGTTGCCAATGAATATGGGGTAATGCCAAACGGACTTAATATGGGTCTGGGGGGGACAGTAGGCATCATCAGAGTTCAACGCGACGATTTTGGTAGATTTACGTTTGGATTCCCAATGGGGTACATATATGTACCGGGCGGCGACACTATTCCGGGAATAACCATGTCGCATGATGGCAAGTATCTTTATGTCACGTGCGAAGGATCTGCAGACGGTATCAACCCCGAAACCTTAAACCCGTATCGGGATCCGACTAACGTCCAAAGCACCCGCAACGGTCCGGTCCTCTGCCCAGGTTGCCAGACAAATGTAAAAAAGTGCGATAACGAATCAGATGGAAAGCACGAAAACAACGGCTTGCTAACGGTTATCGATGTTGCCAAAGCAACAAGCGGGATGGGGCAGGCTTCAATCATAACGACTATTGCCTCGGGATGTTCGCCAGTTCGGGCAGCCGAAACGACAAACGGTCAATATCTTTTTGTGGCAGCGCGTGGTTTGAACAAGGAATTGCCGCCGCAACAAGGTACAAGTGGATACCAAATTCTAGCTTTCGATGTCTCGAAATTGGTGTCGAGGGTCGGCCTCAACAATGCTGGTCTCGGTCCCAGTAGCACCTCCACGACACAGCGGCCTACTCCCACACCGCGGCCGCGCCCCAGCCCAAATTCCCCAAACAACGCATTGGTCGGATATGGGGATAGCGGTGGCACAGCTCCTGTAGGCATGGCGTTGTTTGGGAACAATGACAACCTGCTGGCCGTGGCAAATTCCAACCGGTTCTATAACAAGAGTGAGTGCGTAAATCCGCCTCCGGGTTCGCCACCTTGCACCGCCAGCGTGGCGATCTTAGACGTTAGCGACCCCGCAGCACCGGCCGTGCAACAAATTATTCCGAATGCAAATGATGCCTTTCCACGCAACGTGAGGCTCGGACGAGATCGCTCTACTCTGTATGTGCCAAATGCCGACGCACAACAACTGGAAGTGATTACGACGAGCGTGAGGTAATTGTGGCGGGAATTTAGCGGGCGATCTCCAGTTCGAGCACGAGGGTTTGGACGTACTTTCATTGCATCGGGGTCGCTGCTGGAAATAAAGCGGGTTTGCGCTAGACTGGGCGCACCGTTTTTCCCCAGGTGCAACACAACGAAGAATATGTGCTCGGAGTTCTCCACGACGGAGGACTTCTCACCCGCAAACAAATCGATGGCGCTCGCTCGCGTCTGAACGGCGAGCCCGGCGTGCTGGATGTTTTGATTAACGACGGCGCCCTGTCGGAGGTGGACGTCTCGCGCACGCTCGCTGCGCAGGCGCACATGGATTGGATCGACATCTCCACGATGATCATTCCGCCGCAGGTCATCCACGAAATCCCGGGCGAAGACGCGCGGCGGTTCAAAGTGATCCCAGTTGCGTTTGGTGAAACGGGACTCGTGGTCGCAGTCGGCAATCCGTTAGACATCGATACCATCGACAGTTTGGGTTTTCTCCTGCAACGCGAGTTGGAACTGGTTTGCACGAGCCCGAAAAAAATTCGCGAAGCGTTGATCAAATACTACGGCACGGCTGATGAAGCGGCCGATGTGCTGCAGAAGGAACTCGGCGAGGACATCGATCTTGGTCTGGAAATCGGCGATGGGACGGAAGCGAGCCCAACCGATGAAGCAGACGCGCCGATTGTGCGGCTGGTGTCGATGTTACTGATCGAGGCGCATCGCGCCGGCGCGAGTGACATTCATCTCGAACCGTTGGACAAGAAATTTCGCGTCCGATTTCGCATCGATGGCGTGCTGCAGGAAATGCAATCGCCGCCGAAGCGTCTCCAATCGGCCATTATCAGCCGGCTCAAGATCATGACCGGATCGATGAGCATCGCGGAGAAACGCCTGCCGCAGGACGGACGAATTCAGGTAAGAATCAAAAAGAAACCCATCGACCTTCGCGTCTCGACGATGCCCACTAATCATGGGGAGAGCATGGTTTTGCGCATCCTGGATAAATCGAGCCTAAAGCTCGGATTGCCAGAGCTTGGATTTTTCTCTGACGACCAGGAAACGTTCGAGCGTTTGATGAGGCTCCCAGATGGAATTCTTTTGGTGACCGGGCCGACCGGCTCGGGCAAAACGACCACCCTTTACGCTTGTCTCAATTACATCAATAAACCGGACCGCAAAATCATCACGGTGGAAGAGCCGATCGAGTACCAGATGACCGGCATCAACCAGGTGCAGGTGAACACTGAAATCGGCATGACCTTTCCGGCTGCGTTACGTTCCATCCTGCGCCAGGCGCCGAACATCATTATGATCGGGGAAATTCGCGATCTCGAGACGGCGAGCATCGCAACGAACGCGAGTCTCACCGGCCACCTTGTTTTCAGCACGCTGCACACCAATGATGCGCCTTCGGCTGTCCCGCGTTTGATCGATCTCGGCGTGCAGCCGTTTCTCGTCGCCTCTTCGGTCCGCGCGGTGATGGCGCAAAGACTGGTTCGTCGTTTGTGTAGCAACTGCAAAAAACCGGCCGAACTTACCGACACCGAATTACGCGGACTTGGAATTGAGCCCGGACAGCTCCAGGACGCACAAGTCATGAGACCGGTCGGCTGCGAGCTGTGCCGTCAGATCGGCTACAAAGGCCGAATGGGCATATTCGAAGTTTTTGTCATTGATGATGAAGTGCGCCACATGATCAACAAACGCACCTCAACCTTTATCCTGCGGCAGCGAGCCCGCGAGCTCGGCATGCGAACATTACGCGAAGACGGCGTGCGCAAGGTGCTGGCCGGCATGACTTCTGCCGAAGAAGTCATCTCAATAACTGTCGGCGACGTGAGCTGATGAGCGCACCGGGCTCGAGATCGGGTAGCGCACGCGTCTCGCGTGTTGGCGACTCCGAAAGCTTTCGCGAGTCGCGGACTTCTGTTGAGACGAACCAAGCCGCAGCCGCCCGGTACTCCCGCCGGCGTCTGCCCCATTTCGAGAAGGCGATTTACGCTGTAACCGTCGGCACCCAGAAGGGCCGTTGTCTATCGACAAAAGCGCGGACCATCGCGCTGAATTCGCTGCGTCATTTTCATAACCAACGTTACGGACTCTTTGCTGCCTGCGTGATGCCCGACCATGCCCATTTGTTGCTTCAACCCTGGCCGAAAGACAACGACGATAAGGGAAACGCGCTGTTTTGGCCGCTGAGTGAGTTAATGCACTCAATCAAATCGTTTTCGGCACACAAAATCAACGAGCTCGAGAGTAAAAGCGGATCTGTTTGGCAGAAGGAACAATTCGATCGATATGTGCGGTCGGATCGCGACCTGCAAGAGAAGTTTCATTACATTTTGCGCAATCCATGGGATTCAGGAGTGGCAAAGCAGAATCAAGATTATCCGTGGGTCTGGACGCAGGATGATGAATGGCGCAAGGAAAGTTCGTTTCGGCGGGACACCGAAACCAGCACGCGGGACGCGTGCGCTACCCGGAGGCGCGAGACATGACTGAGAAACAACTCGCCGAATTCTTTGTCGAGCAGCATGTGTTGCAACCTTCGCAGGCGGACGATGTGTTGGGCGAAGTAGAGTTGAACGGCAAAACGGTCGCCCAGGCAATGATCGATGGCGGCTTCATTGATGAGCCGAGCTTTTATGAAACGATTGCCAATGGTCTTGGCACTGAATTCCTCGATCTGAGCCAGCACGAAATTGCGCCCGAGATTTTACGCCTCATTCCCAGCGGTTTGGCGCGATTGCACGGTGCGCTGCCGATTAACATGAACGAAACCACGCTGCGCGTGGCACTGGTAGATCCATTTGATCTGCATATCGCCGAAGACCTGCGCTTCGCCCTTGGCAAAGATATTCAGATAATCGTTTCGCCACCTGAGCAAATCGAGGAGTTGATCAAGCAGTATTACGGCACCGACACGACGAGCATGGAGGAAGTGCTCAAGCAGCTCGGAGAAGCCGGTGAAGCGCTGCAATTACGCGAGACTGATGGTGACGCAGCAGTTGAAGCGGAGGCGAACGCAACGCCGATCATCCGTTTTGTCGATCTCATTCTTTACCAGGCGATCCAAGACAGGGCGAGCGACATTCATTTCGAGCCGTTCGAAAACGAATTTAAAATCCGCTATCGCGTCGATGGTGCGCTTTACGAAATGTCGCCTCCGCCGCGCCATCTCGCGTTGCCGGTGATTTCGCGCGTGAAAGTCATGGCGAATATGAACATTGCCGAAAGACGGCTGCCGCAAGATGGCCGGATTCAAAAGCAGATTGCGGGGCGCAGCGTTGACCTGCGAGTTTCAACCTTACCGACACAATTCGGCGAAAGCCTTGTGTTGCGCGTACTGGATCGCAGCATCGTCAATCTGGATCTCGAAGCGCTCGGCATGCCTGAGTACATCTACAATTTTCTGCTCGAAATGATCGAGCGACCGAACGGCATTTTCATCGCCACCGGACCGACCGGCTCAGGAAAGACCACCACGCTTTACTCCTGTTTGCGCAAGATCAACACAATCGATTCGAAGCTGATCACAGCGGAGGAGCCAGTCGAATACGACCTGGAAGGCATCGTGCAGGTGCCGGTGAACGAAGCAATCGGCTTGACCTTTGCGCGCGTGTTGCGGCACTTCCTACGCCAGGATCCAGACCGCATTATGGTCGGCGAGACCCGCGATCTCGACACCGCGCAAATTGCCATTCAGGCGTCGCTCACAGGACATCTGGTCTTTACGACATTGCATACGAACGATGCGCCGGGTGGGATTACGCGCTTGATCGATATGGGCGTGGAACCGTTCCTTATTTCGTCAACCTTGGAAGCCGTACTCGGTCAGCGGTTGTTGCGCAGCATCTGTAATCATTGCCGCGCGCCGTACTCGCCGAATGATTCTTTACTGGCTGAACTCGGTATCCCCCGCCGCGACCTTGGCGATAAACAATTCTTCTACGGCAAAGGTTGCGACACGTGTAACAACACCGGCTACAAAGGACGGAAAGGAATTTACGAGCTTCTGAGAATCACGGATCCAATTCGTGAATTGATCAACGAGCGCGCGCCGACCGTGACGATCAAACAAAAGGCGATCGAGCTTGGAATGATTACGCTGCGCCAGGACGGCTTACGCAGCATCTTTGCAGGCGACACGACAATCGAAGAGGTGCTGAAATATACGTGAGGAATGAATGACGAAGCACGAATGACAAATGACAAATGACAAAAGCACGAATGAAAACCACTCGGTCAATAGTTATTTCGTCATTCGGTCATTTGGGCTTCCTTCGTCATTCCGACATTCGTTTATTCGTCATTCAAGGCAGGCTCGACACAGAACGGCGATTTAGTTAGAATAGGCCCCCATGCCACGCTTCAACTACGTAGCTCTCGACGCCCGCGGACAGGAAGCATCCGGATTACTCGAAGCCGTTTCAAGCAGCGCCGCAATCAGTCAACTGCGCCAGTCCGGTTATTTCCCGACCAGCGTCATCGAGGAAGCCATAATCAGTTCCGACGGCAAGCAAGCTCGTGGAAGGACCGTAACGGCGGCGCGCGCGACGAAATCGGGCGCGAAAAAGGGAATCGTTCTTTTCCAGCGCAGAAAAGTTAAGTCAAAAGTTCTGATGATCTTTACTCGCCAACTGGCGACGCTGATCGATTCCGGCTTGCCGCTGCTGAGAAGTTTAAATGTTCTGGCAAAGCAGGAACGCAACAAGGTAATGAAAAACACAATCGACAAGCTCGCCGACTCTGTGCAGAGCGGCAGCACGTTCTCCGACGCTTTGGCTCTGCATCCGAAGATCTTTAACGATCTGTACGTCAGCATGATCAGAGCGGGCGAGGTCGGCGGCGTGCTCGAGTTGGTGCTTACCCGGCTTTCCGAATTTCAGGAGAAAGC
>JBARMF010000448.1:0-3474 GCA_049802315.1 Candidatus Udaeobacter sp. | reverse complement strand
CAAAATGCTTGCCGGCAATCGCTGTTTGACTTGCCAACTAGCGCGAAAGGCGCGGCGTTCATCTTAAAGCGTGGGTAGCGCCCCGGGATTATGTAAATCCGAATACCCCGGCGCTAAACACACTCGCGGCTTGACTTGCCAGCGTCGGTCGTTTCCATAGCCCTATCTAACCGCGCAGGTGCGATTTATAGGATGCCTTAACCGTAATGAACGATTCTGTCACGACCGTTCAGCAAATTCGTCCGCAACTGCCTGTACGGCTGTTCAATGGATTCGGAGCGCTGCTGGAAAAGAGCCGAATTCCATCGACGCGACTAGTTGCACCGGACTTGATCGAGACTGCAAAACGACGCAGCCACCTCAATGATTTTGGCGAGGGCGATTTCTTCGAAGGGTTATCGCGATTACTTGAATCATGCCAGGACGAGGCACGGCTCAACCTAATCGGAAAAATAGCGCTGAAGACCGATGTTCTGGAGACTTTGTGCGCGCGTCTGAAAATGGAACGAGACCGGCAGCTGTATCCAAACCTTGCACGCCAGGAAATCCGTGAACCGGTCTTTATCGTGGGGCTGCCTCGCAGCGGCACCAGCCTGTTGCATCGCCTGCTCTCCGCAGACCCGGAACATCGATGTCCGTTGATGTGGGAAGTGAGATCGCCGTCTCCACCTACGCGCGCAAATGAGAAACGACGAATTCAGAAAGCCACGCAAAGCTGTAACTTTTTCAACTGGCTCGTACCCACTTTCCGCTACGTGCACGCGATCGGCGCAGAAGTTCCACAGGAGTGCGTCAGCCTCATGACTCCGACGTTTCTAAGCGATCAGTTCGATGCGATGTATTATGTGCCGTCGTACCGCGCGTGGTTTTTTCGGCAGAATTTGCGGCCGGCATACGAATATCATCGTCGTTTTCTTCAACATCTGCAGTTTCGGCGAGCCGCTGGCCGTTGGATCCTGAAAGCGCCTACGCACATGTTTGCCATGCCGGCTTTGTTGTCCGTTTACCCGGATGCGCTGTTCGTGCAGACCCACCGGACGCCTGTCGATTCGATGGCCTCTGTCTCGAGTCTGGTGACGGTCCTGCGCAGTGCCTTCAGCGATGCCGTCGATTCGTTTACGGTGTCTCGTGAGGCAATCCATTACTGGTCCGAAACGATGAAAAAGTTTTTGCCTGAACGCGATCGTCTGGCGAACAATCGCATCTGCGACGTTCAATATGACGAAATTCGTCGCGAACCCATTCGCGCAGTTCGGCGGATCTACGAATACTTCGGCTGGTCGTTGTCTCGGGAAGCAGAACGACGCATGCGCGCACTCGTTGCCAGCCAGGCCAAGAGGCAATCCGCCAACCACCGATACGATCTATCGCACTTTGGTTCCTCCGCTGGAGAAGTGTTCGATTTGTTCGAGACATATTGCCAGCGATTTGGTTTAGCTCCCTCAAGCGGTGTGCGGCAGGAGCAGGCAGCGCGCTCGGTCGCCTGATCTGATGGAGGAGACACAATTCGCGGATGACCTTTGAAGCGATCCGTATTATCCGCAATGATCATCCGAGTTTACCGGGACATTTTCCAGGCGCGCCTCTGGTGCCGGGGGTTGTAATTCTCGACGAAGTGATCGCAGCGCTGGCGGAATGGCGGCAGAACTCGCAGCTTAATGGCATACGAATGGTGAAGTTCCTTGCTCCACTCAAGCCGGAGCAGGCATTCACGATTTCTCTCTCCCTGAGAAATGAGCACGGTGCGGAGGTCAATTTTTGCTGTCGCGCGGAAGACCGCGTAATAGTCGAAGGTCAACTTGAAGTCGTCTGGGGAGCAGAATGAGTCGATGAACGCGCCATTGCTTGACGCGCCAAAATTTGAAACCGGCCTGAGCGACCCGCGCCTCGCCGAGTGTCTCAAAGAATTTCCCCCGGCGATATTCAGCGAGCGCTTGTATCAGAGCATCGAACTGATGGAACGCTACAGCATCGAATTGGCTGTTGATTTGTTAGGCCAATTGAATTTGGCAGACCAGTTAGGCACGTGGAGATCAGCGGATGAGCTTTGCAGCGTTCTCGATTTTCAGCCGCGCTTCAGGCTTGCTTTAAATTGGATTCTGACACGCCTTGTAGAAACCGACTGCGTCGATGTGCAGAGTGTCAGTGGGACGCGTTCCTATCGCTTGCGTAAGACGCCATGGCAACCCGATCTCAAAAGTCTGCGTGCTCTCGCGCTCAACATTGATTCCGGGAACGCGGCGACTCTGGACTTGTTAGACCATACTGCAAATCTTTACAGAATCGTTGCGACCGGCGAAAAAAGCGGCGATCAAAATCTGCTCGGACCTCAAGGTATCCCGCTATGGCTCAACTATTTTCACAACGACAATCTGACCTACGCCGTAAACAACTGGGTGGGTGGTATTGCAGCTGCGAATCGTCTTTGTTCTCGACCGAAGCTACGAATTCTTGAAATCGGCGCGGGCACCGGGAGCGCCACGGAGATTTTGCTAAGGCTACTCGGTGAACGCGACCTTTTGCCGCGCCTTGAGCGCTATGTCGTTACCGAGCCAAACGCTTATTTCCGGCGGTGCAATCAACGCAAATTAGCGGCGCAATACCCGACCCTCTCCCTGGAATGGACGACCGTCGATCTCGATTTGCCGTGGAGCGAGCAAGGGATTGCTCCGGGAGAATTCGATCTCGTGTACGCTGTTAACGTCATGCACATCTCGAAAAATCTCTTGTTCAGCTTGAACGAGGCGCGCTCGGCGCTTTGTGCGGACGGTTGGCTCGTCATCGGGGAATGCGTGCGACCTTACGATAATCAGCCAATGTATCCCGAACTCATGTTTCAAATTCTGGACAGTTTTTCTAATGTGGAAACGGATCCGGAAATTCGTCCAAACCCAGGCTTTCTGACTGCCAGGCAATGGCGTCACGCTTTTTCGCGAGCCGGCTTTCCACGCACGGAGATTGCGCCCGATATCGAGCGAATCCGCGAGATCTACCCGCATTTTTTCACCGGCGCCATTTGCGGACAAAACACGGGAACCGCAAAATGATCTCGGAAGTTGTCAGCCCCAAGCATTCGGAAGCCGATCGCTGGGTAAGCGTGCCGGAGCGCGGCACACCCGCTTCACTGAGAGTAATCGCCTGGATCGCGGAGCGGGTCGGTCGACCGCTAGCGAGGCTATTGTTATTTCCGATCACAATTTACTTCCTGATCACGGCACACACTGCGCGCAGAGCGTCTTATGAATTCCTGAAACGCGCCCGCGGCAGTTCAGTCCGGTGGTGGCAGGTGTTGCGCCATTTTTATTATTTTGCCGCGACGATTCTGGACCGCGTTTATTTGTTGCGCGGTGAGTTCGACCGGTTCTGCGTCACAATTCACGGAAAAGAACTATTGCAGCGCCAAAATGAAAGCGGCAAAGGCTGCGTCTTGTTAGGCTCTCACCTGGGCAGTTTCGAGGTGTTGCGGGCGCTCGG
>JBARMF010000447.1:0-2703 GCA_049802315.1 Candidatus Udaeobacter sp. | reverse complement strand
TATCCACTTTGGACAGCGTGCTGGCGATCGCTCCAAAGGATGTGGCCAGCCAGGTGCGACGGGCCTGGGTTGCCGCTGAATGGCACGCAGATCTAAAACCTCTGCATACGACGATTGAGACAGTTCTCGCCGATGACCCGAGCGCACTTCCCGTTATTGTTTACCGGTGGCTCGACCTTGCCTTACGCGAGCGCGATCCGGCGGCGGCGGGACGGGCACTAGCCGCCATGCCGGCCGGCGGCTGCTACGATGAAAATATTCCGTTTCCTACCAGTTGGTGCGAGGGTCTTGTTGCCCGACTCCGCGGCGATGAGCCAGCGGCGCGCGACGCGTTTCTTAGAGCACGAAACGAACTTCAGCAGACTATGCGCACCGAAGGCGGCTACGCCCAGGGCCTGTGCGCGCTCGGTGTGGTTGATGCTGCCTTGGGAAACAAGGACGACGCTATTCGCGAGGGCGAGCTCGCGGTCAAATTGATGCCCGCTAGTCAGAGCGCCATCGAGGGTTCGGTATTGACTCAATATTTGGCAATCATTTATGCGTGGACGGGCGACAAAGACCGCGCAATTGAAGAACTGGCGGAAGCAGCCAAACTGCCAGGGAGCCATGTGACTTACGGCTACTTGCGTCTTCATCCGCTGTGGGATCCGTTGCGAAACGATCCGCGTTTTGAAGCAATTGTAGCTTCGCTAGCGCCAAATCACTAAAGAACACTGCGTGCGTTTGACTAACGGGGCTTTTGTCTTGACAAAACAGGCAAGCATATACACCTTCGCAACTGATGAAACGAGATTTAGCCGGAGTTAATAAGCGTCTTGTTGCGGGAGTGCTCGTGGCTGTGGCCGTAGTTACGATGAGCGCTTTTACAATCCACGCACCAAGTCAAAAGTCTGCCGTTCGCTCCCTGGACAGCATTCAAACCGATAAAGCGATACTGTTTTACGCGAATATGAGTCCCAACGCTAATTGGTTTGTAGAGCAGGTTCTGCCGGGAACAAGCGAGAGTAAGGACGCGACTGAAAATTTGAAATTAGTTGCAGCGACGCTTTAAGCTGCTTGCTAGCTGAACGGATCAATTAGCCAGTCCTGAATGTCTCGGGACTGGCCGTATTGTGTACTGCAAGTTTACTTCTCAATGTCCTCGGTAGAAATGTTCTGAGATGATTTCCAAGCGCGTTTACGTCGCCTGGTTCGGAGTACATTTCTTCCTCATAACAGCAGTTTGTTTTGCCGGGCTGTTCTCGCTTGTCGCCGAACGAGCTACGATATTGCCGTCAGCGCTCGACACGGACGCGCGCAAGGCTGAACTGCTTGCAGCGTGGCTCTTAGGAAAACACGCAGCTTCATCCAATTCGGTGCGGCGGAGCGTCGCGACCTACCTGCATGTCGCCGGCATCCAATCTGGATACACTTTTTTTGCGCCGAATATCCCCGGTTACCACAAGTTGATTTTCGAATTAAACTACGATGATGGGCACGTAGAGTATGAATCCCCGCATTTTAGCGGGAAAGCAGCCGCTCTGCGTTTGGACAGTCTGTTAGCGCGGTTGGGCGACAATCGTTACGAACCCTTGCGCGAAGTAGTGGTAAAGATGCTCGCCTTGTCTATCTGGCGCGAACACCCTGATGTGAAAAAAATTGACGCCACCTTCGGTTTGGTCAGCCCGCCGAGCATCAGTGATTTTGAGCATGGCAAGGGCGAATCGTTTCAACCGATGTTCAGCTACGATTTCAGCTTGCGTGATGAGGAGAAGCGGTAGCGGAGCGACGCACATTACGCCAGATAGCCGACGTACACTGCCTTTGAGGCGAACCCGGCCATGATCCGGTTGCAACAGCAGTGGCAAAAGCTACTTGAATTCCTGTTTCCTCAAGAAACCGACACATGGCTTGCCGTTTTCCGTATCGGCATGGGTCTGCAAGTGGTCGTTTATGCCCTGTTCTTGAAGAGTGACTGGCACTCCTTGTTTTCGACAACGGGCAAGGGTGTTGTTAGCCGCGAACTGGGGGAGGCCATGGCTTCGTTCGACAGTCCGCTCATTCCGAAGCTTGGCTGGGTCGTGGCTTTTGGCCAGCACGTCGGCCTCAAAGAAGAAACAGTTCTTTCCATTGCTTGGGCCTGTTTGTTCTGCATGGGATGCTGTCTTCTGCTGGGACTTTTCTGTCGGCCGGCGGCGATCGTTGCCTGGTTTCTTCACATCTGCGCGGCTGAGAGCGGTGGATTGCTTGCATACGGCGCGGACAATTTCATGACGATCGCACTCTTTTATTTGATGTTGTCGCCGCTGCCGGACCGATACTCCGTTGATCGCCAGCTCGTAAAAACACAACTGAAGGACCCACAACTGCTAGGCTTTTGGCGGCGTGTGTTACAAGTGCACCTATGCTTCGTTTACTTTTTCGGAGGCTTGGCAAAACTTCTCGGTAGCGGTTGGTGGAATGGGTCCAATCTCTGGCGAGCGTTGATAAGACCCCCGTTTAATCTTCTTTCCCCGGACATATTGGTTCGATTTAAGTACGCGCTTCCCATTCTCGGAATTTCAATCTGCCTGATCGAGATCGGTTATCCGGTTTTCATTTGGATGAAAAAGACCCGATTTTTTTGGTTGGTCTGCATTTTGGCAATGCATGCCGCAATCGGACTGACGATGGGAATGTATCTGTTTGGTCTTGTGATGATTGTACTCAATCTGGCCGCGTTCG
>JBARMF010000446.1:0-1640 GCA_049802315.1 Candidatus Udaeobacter sp. | reverse complement strand
TAACATCATCGGCCAGCTCACTTCCGGCCGGTAACAGTGCTTCTGCTTGCCTCGTTCACTAGACCGGAAATCCAGACCAGAAGATTCGTGATTACGTCGCGGCGATTGGTCTCGTGCAGCATTTCGTGCCGATCGCCGGTGTAGAAGTCATGCGTGATTGAAGTGAGACCTGCACTGCGATAACGGTCGATCAGCACACGCACGCCTTCCAATTTTTGGCCGACTGGATCGTCGCTTCCCGAGAAAACGTACAGGGGAAGATCTTCTGGCACTTTCCGGATTAGAAAATTGCACGGCTAACAAACGCAGCGTCAGTAGCTCGCTGACTGTTTGTTCCTTTTTGCCCTATTCCATGGACTCGAATATAATCGAGTCGGTTCTGACTCGCGGAAAAGGAGTCCTATGCCCTTTGAAAAATTCGAGGACGCTGAAGCTATCGACAACGAGCGGCGGAAGGCCGTCGCCAAATCGATTCGAATCATCAGCGTTGAAGAGCTCAAGAAACTTGGCGAAGAAATCTTCGATTCGCCCGATCGACCATGGCGGCAAACGTTCCTTTCAGTAGTCACCGAAAATCCGGGTGCCACCTTTTACCACGCATCAGCAGGGGAGGGTGTGATTGTTCTTTACTCCCGCGATGAGGACAAAGGTTTGTGGTACCTGCCTGGGAGCGGGCTAGGGCCATTGTCGGAGGGAGGCCGGCAGCTGATGAAAGAAGCAATCGAGCCAGGCGGTTGAATCCTGCGTCAGCAACACACCGGCCCGAGCCGCATATGCAAAGCAAGCCTTGCAGGACAAACTGATTGAGCACAAACATCATATTCGCCAGCATGGCGAAGACCTGCCTAAGGTTCGCAATTGGAATTGGAACCGGAAAGGTTAGCCTTGCTAACTGATGGATACCGCAATCGTGACTGCAATGGCCGGCGTGCTTGGATCGCTCGTCGGTGGCTCTGCCTCGGTGGCGGCGACCTGGGTAACGCAGCGAACTCTTAGCAAGCGGGAACTGATCAGGACCGAGATCCGCCGGCGCGAAGCTCTTTACGGCGAGTTCATCAGCGAATGCTCGGCACGGATCATTGATTCGTTCGAGCGCACGTTGGAAAAACCGGAGACGTTGTTGCACGCCTATGCTCTGCTGAATCGCATTCGCCTTTGCGCCTCGGACGCAGTCCTTGCGCAGGCAGAAGCCACGCTGCACTTCATCACCGAACAATACTTCTCTCCCAATCTTTCGGTCGACGAAATGCGTAAACTCGTTCGGAAGTGGACCACTGATCCGCTCGAGCCATTCGGCGAAGCGTGCCGTCTCGAACTTAAATCGTTTCGCGCAGCCGTGTAGCGGTGCACCATTTTGCTTTTTGCAGCAGAATCTAAAAAATAAAACAAAGTCTTGGGCAAGAAACGGCCAACGTTTGGCAATTCGCGGCATTGCGCAGCGGCGACGGACACCTGAGTGGTTGAATGCGAAGCGCACGGGAACTGCAAGCTATGAACCTGCCTGACAAACGAATCGCCTGTTTCCGGATGGAAATCGCCCTTGATCCAGCGATGCCTACATACAGCGGTGGCCTCGATATCTTACCCGGCGATACGTTGCGCGCTGCGGCCGAACAAGTACCGAAGTGAACCCCACTACC
>JBARMF010000445.1:0-9134 GCA_049802315.1 Candidatus Udaeobacter sp. | reverse complement strand
CCATCCAGTTTTTGCTCAATCGTTTACTGCAAGCCAGAGACAAGAACGCCGAAAAAGTCATCGTCGATTGCGAACATTACCGCTCCATGCGGGAAGATCGTATCGTGCAGCGCGTGCGCGACTTGGCCGAGCGGGTGCGCGTCACCGGCCGTTCGCTTCAGCTCGAGCCGATGAATTCCTATGAACGGCGTCTCGTCCACAACGCGTTCAAAGACGATCCGGAAGTTGCGACGTGGAGCCCATCCGATTCTGCGCGCATCAAGCAGATCACTCTATTGAAGCGCGCCAAAAAACCAGCACCACAAGGAACGACGGCTTCCTAGCCGTCGAGTGCTTTGTAGCTGCTTTAGACGGCAAGGCGATTAGAGCCGACCGTACTCACTCTTGAAACTGCACGTGCATTTACACCCCTATGCGTTTACTTCACGTTAGATGCTAGTGCGCCTTGTAGCGTGCATTGCTTGTGCGGTCATTCTCAGCGCGTGTGGTCGATTGCACGAGGCCAAGCTTATCGGCACGTGGAGATATGAAGATGAAGATGGTACCGAAGAAATTTCCATTCGCTCTGATCATTCGTTCTCGGGCTTGCGAACGTTCAAAAAAGAACTGGTGACACCAAGTCCCTTGGAGGAAACGGGTTATTGACAGCTGAAAGGCGATCAGCTTTTACTAGATTTGGTTGACACATGGTCGAAGAAGCGACGGCACATAAGCCGACCTTTGGTGGAGGTTAGCCGAACCGCATTTATTACCAAAGATTTCGAGGACTCCAAGAATCTCACATACAAACGCCTCAAAGAGGCAACATGCACTGCTCCTTCGAACGCGATCCCAGCTCTTAGCGAAGCAGCTCTCCTCGGGTCATGGCAAACACACGCCAATACCCACGACTATCAGTATCGCTTTACGTCGGGCGCACACATTGCCTTGTTCGGCTTAATCTCGGATAAGTGGCAGCTTCTTTTGGAAGGCGAGTGGAGTATCAAAGACGGAAGGCTAATCATCCAATTTAAGAAGGACCCTTCCGGGCCTGTCGAGCGAGAAGAGGATGTTTGGACGATTACCGCTATGGGCACGGATTGCTTAGCGGTGAACAGGGCTTTTTCTCGACCTTACATTTTGCAACGCGTAAGATGATTTCCCCGTCGCACATCTGACCAATCGATGAAACCAATGGCCCCATTTGGATTTATGCCCAGCATCTTTGCCATAACACCCTGCCGCGCCTCATCTCTGTCTGGTTAAGTGCGAACGAAAAGACGTCCTGTCGGGTTTACACATGAATACGACAGCTTTCCCTTCGATCGTGCTGCATCCATGGCGGTTCCCGCTCGGATTTCCGGCCGCCATCGGAATTTATCCAGTAGCGGGTTATTTTTTCCTTCCACTGCGTCCGCAATGATCTCACCCAGCACCGGAGCAAATTTGAATCCGTGTCCGCTGTCACCCGCAGCAACGACTAATCCTTCGCGCTCCGGGTCGCGCGCAATCCAGAAATGTCCATCGTGCGTGTCGCAGTACATGCACACGCGTGTGTAGACAATCGGCGCGTCGGCGAGCGAGGGGAAAGTCGAGGCCAGAAATTCCCGCAAGTTCTTTTCGTCCTCGGAAGTCACTACGCGCTCGGGAGAGTCAGGCGACATCTCGCGTCCAGCACCGTGATTGGCAATCTTTACCACGCCGTCGCGATTGATCGGAAATCCGTAGTAGCCGGTTGTTGTAATGTCTGCGCCGAAAACGGGAAAACACTCCGGCGCAAACAACTCAGGCTCCGAAGGCTGCAAGTGAAACACTGGCTGCCCGGTCGCGCGGAAAAACTTTTTGGTAAACGGCAGCAAGTACGGCGTCCACGCGCCCACCGCCATCACAACTACGTCGGCGGCAAGTCGCGTCATCCCGAGCGAAGTCGAGGGACCCCGAAAAGCTGCCTGATCGGTGTTGCCGCGGGATTCCTCGACTTCGTTCGGAATGACAGCTTTGAACTGCCGATCTTGCACAACAATTCCCTTCACACGCTGACCGGCCTCGTCCAACGCAGCGAACTTGCCTTCGTACAATCTCACCCCGGCAGATTTCGCGCGCTCCATTAACATTGAAATCACGCGACCGCTCTCCGCATAACCGGCCTCGATCTCAAGAACGCCATCGCGATAAAGTTGCGGATTCCATGCCGGAAAACGTTTCCACAATTCCGGTGTATCCATGCGCGCGACTTTGAGCCCGCGCTTCTGGAGAAGTTTCAAACTTTCATGTTCGAAATCGCCCGGCTCCATTCTCCCGCGCCGAACGAACATCACGCCGACTTCGTGGTACAGCTTGGTGCCGAATTCCTCATTCCATTGGCGCCAGAGTTTGATCGAACGTTCGGCAAGGGCGGTGTAATCCTCATCAGCGCCGTATGCGGCACGCACGGCCTTACTGATGTCGGTGGAGGCCGCCAACGGATGCGGCAGCGGCCCCGGATCGACCAGCACGACTTCGTGACCGCGCTTCCTTAGTTCGATCGCGGCAGTAACGCCGTTTATTCCCGCTCCTACTACGATCACTTTCGACATATCAGGGTGCTGTCATTCTGAGCGAAGCGAAGAATCTCTGATCATTAGGTCGACAAGGTGCCAGCGGAATAATCAGAGATGTTTCGCTTCGCCTGATGACATCGTCTGTAAGTCTCTCAAAATCAACGCGTGTTAAAACAGCGGTAGGGACGCCGCGCTGCGGCGTCCGGTCGGCGCAGCGCGCCGACCCTACCATTTGGGCGCGCCAAGCGATTTGTCTAATCCTCGCACCAAAAATCACGCCGAACGTGGTAGGAAACCTCAACATGACGAAACAAGCGACGTTCGGTTTCGGAAGCACTAACTGGATGATTGCTCAGCCTCTGCGCGCAGTGCGTCTTCCCGTTCGAGCAGGGTGGGATGTGAATAATAAAAACCGCTGTAGAGCGGGTGTGGCGTCAGGTTGCTCAGGTTTTTCTCGGTCAGTTTGCGCAGTGCTTGAATGAGCGGTTGCGCTTCGCCCATGGCCGTGCGCGCGAACGCATCCGCCTCGTACTCGAAATGGCGCGACCACATGTGAAGCAGCGGCGAAAACCAAAAACTGATTGTCCCCGCCAACAACGCGAACAGCAGCATCGCCGGCACAACGTTCGCTGCGGCAAAACCCGCGTGGTACTCGAAACCGAATGCGCGATAAAACCACTGCTGACGCGCCAGCCAGGCGACCGCCCCGAAACCCATAAACACGCCGACGATCGAAACGCCGAGCAACTTCACGACGTGACGTTTTTTGTAATGGCCGATCTCATGCGCAAGCACGGATTCCAGTTCCGGCTCGCCAAGCTGGGCTACCAGTGTGTCGAAAAGGACGATTTTGCGAAAGCGTCCGAACCCGGTGAAGAAGGCGTTGGAGTGATGCGACCGTTTACTGCCGTCCATTACTTCGATGCTCCGGGTTGGAAAATCGGTGCGCTGCGCCAGTGCAAAGAGGCGTTCGCGCAAGGTAGAGCCCTCCGGCAGCGACGTGAACTTGTTGAAGAGCGGCATAATCACCGCAGGGGCGATCAGCAGCAAAAGCAATTGGAACGCGATCACGACCGCCGCTGCCCAAATCCACCAGTTCGCGCCAGCCCACTCGATCACTTTCAACACCAGTGCAAGCAATGGAAACCCGAGCAACACCGCGAGGACAAATCCTTTCAGACGGTCAAGCACCCACGTCTTCACGGTGGTCGTATTGAAACCAAATCGATCTTCGAGTTTGAACTGCGCATACCACGCGAATGGCAGACTGACGATGCTTAATGCAACGCCTGTGGCGAAAAGAAAACCGGCCATTGCCCAGACGGACGAGCCGAACGATGTCGTGAACCATCCAAACGCCCAAGGCAACGCACCGCTGAATAACACGCCAATGAGGAGCACGGCATCAAACAACGTCACGACTTCTCCAAACCGGCTCTTGGCCACCGTATAATCGATGGAGCGACGATAAGTCGGTTCATCAACCATCCCGCGAAGTGCAGGTGGCACTGCATCCGCGTGTGCCTGCACATGCCATTGATTCAGGCGGCTCAGCCACAACTCGGCAATGGCGCGTGCGAGAATCAGAACCAACGCAATGATGGCAAACGGCGGCATGCGGAGCCATCATAGTCTGTCATTCTGAGTGGAGCGAAGAATCTCAGTTCGTAATCAGAGCGACCAACCGAAAATTCAGAGATGTTTCGCTTTGCTGCTAATGACATCGTTTGTAAGTCTCTCAAAATCCATGCGTGTTAAACCAACGGTAGGGACGCCGCGCTGCGGTGTCCGGTCGGCGCAGCGCGCCGACCCTACCAATCGGGCGCGCCAAGCGATTTGTGTCATCCCCGCACCAAAAACCACGCCCTACGTGTTGGGTAACCTCAACATGACAAGAAATTGATCAGCTTGCGAAAAGCTTCCGATAGTAGCGATACCAATCGCTCTGAAATCGTTCGGCCGGATCGTACTTTCGCTTCAGGGCCAGAAATTCTTTGAACTGTGGATAGCACGTGGTGACTTGCTCTGGTTTCGCGAATTTGTGATACGTCAGGTAATAACTCCCGCCCCGAGCTATCGCCAAATCGATTAAACCGCGGAACGAACGCGCCGACGCTTCGATGCCACTCGGTGTATGGAGCGTGAGCAAATTGAAAATGATACAGGCGTACGATTCTTTGGCCCATGCAAGAAAGCTCTCGTCATCTTTTTCGACCAATCGGACGGTGCCGTAGATGACGGTTGTGCGATTCGAACGCAACAAATCTGCCGCCTGCACCAAGAACTCGGGCAGATCGGCGCGCGGCACATAGATTTCGGTGATGATAAGACTCGACTCATCACCGCCGATTTCGCTCCGGATCTTCTGTGCATAATTCGGAAGATATGCGCTCAGCTGGTTCGTGTCGGACCAGTAAGTCTGCCCGTTTGTCGACAAATAGTAATCGCGGTAGCGCTTGAAAGCCTTTTCTCGATCCGTGTACGCAAGGCGCAGGAGATTCAGCCAGTCGTCGTCGCGTAATTCCTTTTTGGCAATAATGGGTTCGTCTTCGTTGATCGGTTCGTAGCAGGAAAACACTCCTTGCTGTAGGAAGTCCGTCGATTTTTCATCGACTGAAAATTGAAAATCGCCGTAAAGAAATTTTTGCGCGATGCGTTCCTCAAAACGTTTGGGCAAATTCTCTGCGCGAATGATTTCGACTACGCGTCTTAATTTTTGCCGCGGAACGAGCCGAAGCGTTACGGTGTCGATCAATCCAAAAAGGCCGTAACCACCGATCGCGAGTCGGAACAACTCACTATTTTCCTCGCGCGAGCAGCGAATCGATTTCCCATCGGCATTGATCAGGGTGAACGATTGGATGTTGGAGATGAGCGGCTTCATCTGTAGCCCACGTCCGTGCACGTTGGATGACAGACTCCCACCTAGTGTAAATGTGTCGGCGCCGGTTTGTTTTTGTGCGATACCCCATTGCTTTGTCTCGTTTGCTTGAGCGTCGAGGTACGCGCGAATCAACTTCGGCCATTGGATGCCGGCTTCTGCTTCGATCAAGCCGCTTTCACGATCGAACGAAAGTACGCGATCCAACTCACGCGTATCGATGCAAATGCTGTCCGTGCCGAATTGCTGGCCACCCATCGAGTGCCGGCATCCCGAAACGGAAATCGGCAAGCCCTTTCGCGACGCGGAACGAACAATCTCGGCAAGTTCATCTCTGGTGCGCGGTCTTAGAAGTTCGCGAACTCGAGTGCGATTAAGTTGCGAATGGACGTCGTTGACCCAAATCTCTTTCTCGCGGTCCGCGAATACGTGCGGCGCAAGCGCAAAAAGCGTCGCCGTGCGTATGAATTCACGGCGGGTCAGCATTGCGAAACCTTAACTACGCCAGCTAGATTTCAGCCAGACAAATTACCTCGCCCCTTGCGATCGTTTCATCGGCGAGTTCCGATTCCATTTTCCGCAGATCATTGTGATCGAAAAATCGAATCACACGCCACGGCTGTATAAACTCAGCAAGTTCACTTCGCGTAGTTCCCCAGAGAAACGGCTCGCCGCGAGCACGCAACCACCAGGTGACAAGTTTGGTTTGAGAATCGAATCGAATGCGGCCGTCCCGCTGCTTTTCCATGAACGTAAACGCAAGTTGGCTTCCGGGAGCACTGAGGCTGCTCAATGTTCGTATCAGAGATGAGACGACGTCCGCCGGGAAATACATCAGCAAACCTTCGGCGATCCAGAATGTGCGCTTAGCAGGATCGAATCCACTGCCGATCAACGTTTCTCCATCGAGACCAGCGGCACTCAAATCAACTGCGACGAAATGCACTCCTTCGATTCCGATTTCGGAACAGGCGCGCACTTTGTGACGCTGCGTAGCCGGATGATCGATCTCCCAAAATCGCGCAGTTGGAAACTCACCCTGCAATTCGGAACTGAGCGGATCGAAGCCTGCACCGATTACGACTACTTGGGCAACCCCGTCAGCAAGGGCCGAGCGTACCAGTTTGTTGATACATTTCTTTCGTAAGACGTAATGCAGCAGAATCCCTGGGATCGTGATGCGCTCGATCGACTTCGCGATCGGCCGAAACCAACTCTGCCGAACAATTTTCGAGAACAGTCGTGTTTGCGATGAATGCTTCTCTAAGACGCGAGCGCATAAATCTGCCGAGGTCTTGGAAACGAGACGCGAGTATTTAGCGTCGTGACGCAAAAGAACTAGGCTCGCAGCTATGAGCAGTGCTGTGCGACTAGCCTGTTCGTGTTGCACCTTCTATGGGCGGCCGGTTAACCGCTGAATTAATGATAACCTTGCGTCACACGCCCAGGCGTTCTACTCGCTAGCGTTGGCCATTCCGTTCGAGTCCGTTGCCTTAGCTTGAGCAGAGAGAAATTCGCGAACGTGATTCAATTCAGGTCGTGAATCGCCGGCTTTTGACGTTTGTGCGGCCAGCTTGGTGTAGTAGCGGCTTGCATCCTCATTGTCGCCGGCTAGCTCGGCGGCCTGCGCCGCTCCATACAGACCTCTGAATCGTCCCGGATAGATCTTGAGCGCCGCCTCAAATTCTCGCCGCGCTTCCGTTGGTTGCCTCATTTCCAGCAGAAGAGCGCCGAGTTGTTCGCGAATCGGAACGAACGCTCCTGGTGAAACGGGATGCTTGCCGAGTATGTCTTCGGAATCCGCGGCCCGCCGCAGCATATCGATGGCGTCGTTTTTTTTGCCTTCAGCTGCTGCCACCCATGCCGAAGCCGCTTGCATCTGCAGGTCGAGATGACTTTTGAAATAATCGAACTTTCGATCTTTCGTCGCGTCGCGTAATTGCTGCATTCGTGCGATTGCCTTTCGCGCGCCCTCGATGTCGCCAGTATGCGCGCGTCCCAGCGCGTGACCATATTCGATGAGAGCTTCCATGAACGGGAAAGAAGACCAGTGTGGCAGGTTCGGAATGGACAGGTTTGCCGCCGCCGCCCAATCATTTCGCTCGAACGCATAACGCGTTGGAATTGCGGCCAACGCGTAGGCTGCGCTGAACTCCAACTCTGGGTTCGTCTTCTTCACTTTCGCGGCGATGTCGACAATTTTTTTCGCCTCCGCGTCCTGAGCTTCCTGCAAATATGAGTACGCCAGATAATCGAGCGCGTGTAATTCTTCAGCCTCCGTGGCATCGCGGTGGCGCACGGCTGCGTACGCGCGCGAAGCTTCGACTGAAGCTTGATTGGAGGCGATAGATTCGTCCCACATTCCCAGACGCGTAAAGATGTGCGAGGGCATGTGTAGTGCGTGCGGCACCCACGGCGCGATGGAAGCGTAACTCTGCGCAGCGACGAGTCCGCGCTGTGCAAGCTGAGGATAATCGTAGGAATGGATCAGGTAATGAACTACGCCGGGATGATTCGGATTTTGTTTCCACAGCTTTTCCAGCAGTGCGGCAGCCTCAAGCTGCTTCGACAAGCTTGTGTCGTTAGGCGTAGCGTAACCAGTAGCCAGCACCGCGAAAGCGTAAAAGGTTTGCACTTCGAAATCGTCTGGATACTTGTCACGTAGTTGCCGCATTGCTCTCTCGTAGGCGACTACCCGATCGCGCGGCCCGACCGGACCGTGACACGATTGTCCAACCGGAGCGGCGCTCGAACTGTCCGCCGTATTGTAATAAGTGTTCAGTGCGGTGATGAATCCGCGCTCGCGATCCGTCCCGGCCTGCAACGACATCGCCTTTTCGATGGCAGCTTTGCCTGCGCGCATTTCGTCGGGGTTAGGTGGAGTCCAGATCGGATGCCACCACGTCATAGCGATTCCCCACTGGGCCATTGCACATTTCGGATCGCGTTCGGCTACAGACGTAAAAACGCGTCGCGCCTCTTCGTAGAAAAACGAGTGGAGCAACGCCACGCCACGGGCGAAATCAGGTTGGATGTCAGGCGCGCACGTTATCGGGAACGTCACTTTTCCTACGCCGCGCAAATCGCCCGGCTCGGGAGCGGTCGCGCATTCGACGTGGTTTAAGGCTAGGAAACTGGCCAGTCCGACAAGAAAAACCAGGCGAAGCGAGCGCCATCGAACCATGTTCGAGGCTAGCTGACTTTACCATAACCGCAAATTCCAAGCTTACGCGGACGACTCGAAAACCATCCGACTATGTCATTCTGAGCGAAGCGAAGAATCTCAGCCGTCCTTAAAGACCAAATCACCAGAGTAGTCAGAGATGTTTCGCTCCGCTCAACATGACAGAGAAATTAGCTTTGGTCTGTGGGGCTCTTCATTTAGCGCCAAAGGCGCGGAATAATCTCAGCCTGGGGCATCGCCCCAGGGGATTGAATCGCATATAAACAAGCGTTGAAAGCGCGATTCAGTCTTCATCCCGGGGTCTGATACGGGAGTGAATTGGGCCTTCAGCGCTGGTCCTTTTTGCATTTCCATAATCCCGGGGCGCTGCCCCAGGCTTTCAATGAACGCTGCGCCCCAGGCGCGCTAAAAGACCTCAGAGCCGTAATGCCCCAGCTTTACAAGTTTACTTAAACTCAAAAACGATTTTACCGCTGCGTTTGCCTTGCGCGGCATGTGCGACCGCGGCTTTGACTTCGCTTAGCGGATAAGTCTTTTCGACTTTTGTTTT
>JBARMF010000444.1:0-5080 GCA_049802315.1 Candidatus Udaeobacter sp. | reverse complement strand
AAAGCCCTTAGCTACGAGCCGCGGTTTTCGCTCGAAGACGGCGTGCGCGATTACATGCAGTGGTTATATCCAGCCAAATAGCATAGCCGGTCGTCCTGAGCGAAGCGGAGCGGAGTCGAAGAACCCGACGGCCTCACATTAAGATAACTCAACGGGATTCCTCGACCGATGCGGCCAAATCCCGAAACGCTTTTTCTGACAATTGGAATTCGTGCCAGTCGCTGTCGATTTTTGCGCCGAGCTGCTTGTAAAACTCAATGCCACGCTCATTCCACTTCGCGACCCACCACTTGATCATGCCACAACCGGTGAACGCTGCCTCTTTGGCGACAGCTTTCATCAGGAGTTTGCCAACACCGCGGCTGCGATGTGCCCCGGCAATATAAAGTTCCTTGATAATCAGGGTTGGCTTCGCTCGATAGGTGAACGCAACGAAATGATAAACGAGAAATCCAACCAGGTCGCTGTTTTCCTCAGCAACGAGACAATGAAAATCGGGCGGTGAACGATGGAATCCCTGTTCGCGTAGCACGCCCTCGGTCACGGCAAAGTCATCGGCATATTTTTCGAACTCCGCTAGCTGGCGCATTAACGGAAGCAAGTTTGGAATATCGGATTCGACTGCTTTTCGAATTTCCATATGGATCTTTTGCCAGACGCTGAGCTAGCGACGCGGACGCTTCGCATGGCGGAGCGGCTACAAACTCATCCTTCCCAGAAAAATTTAGTCGGGCGACGAATTTCTGTCGGAAGACTTTTGTGGACGGGACAATTGAGCGCGGTTTGCTCAAGGACTTCCCGCTGCGGATGATCGGGCGCGAGGGGGATGTGAACTTCTGACGGCAAAGCAACGATCCGGCGCGGCGGATCGTTCGACATTTCCTTTTGCACGGACACAGTCATGCCGCGCAGATCAACTCCGAGGTCCTCCGCCTTAATTCCCATGGTGGTGCTAATGCAAGTCGCGAGGGCCGTGGCGACCAGATCTGTAGGCGAAAAGGCTTCGCCTTTTCCCTTATTATCGCTCGGCGCGTCGGTGGCAATTTTTGCTTGCGAGGGACCGTGCGTCGCGTCGCAATGCAAGTCCCCGGTGTACTTAACTGAGACTTGGACCATGCGAAAATTATGCGACTGCTCTCAGCTTTTGTCACATCAGATCGAATCGCTCTTACGGCCGACGCGAACCGCATGTTTTTGCGGTTGGATGCCTGGGCCATACCGGCGCGCGTAAACCTGCGTGAACTCCGCTCCCAAAAAGCTGATCAGCGCAGAGTAATAAACCCAAAACAGCAGGACCACGAGCGAGCCCGCCGCTCCAAATGCACTGGCGGTCGCAGTTTTTCCGAGGTAAATACCGATAGCGTATTTTCCTCCGGTAAAGAGCAGTGCCGTCACGGCCGCTCCAATCCACACGTCCTTCCACGAGATCACGACGTCGGGCAAAAATTTGTAAATCGCGGCAAACAGAACCGCGATCACGAAGAACGACGCGACAACATTTGCCATTTGCCAAACCCACGGAATGCCGGGAAACCAGTTGTTCATGTAATTTTGAAGCCCGCTGATGACCGCGCTGATAGTGAGTGAAACCAAGAGAACAAATCCCACGCAAACGGCTATCGAAAACGACCGCAACCGATCGACAATAAAAGACATGATCACACCGCGCTCCGGTTTCGCTTTGACGTCCCAGATCTGATTCAGCGCAGATTGCAGTTCTCCGAAAACCGCAGTCGCGCCCATGATGAGTGTGACGATTCCGACGCTCACTGCCCAAAGGCCTTTGCCAAATCCGCGGGATGATTCGATCACCTGCCGCACTGCATTGGCCCCTTGCGCACCGATCATTTTTTCCATTTCACCGACGATTTGATCGGTCGCAGTATCGGGCGCGAGAAAGAAACTGGCTACGCCCACCGCGATGAGCAGCACGGGCGCGATTGAAAAGATCGTGTAAAACGCGAGCGCAGCAGACAACTCAAAAGCGTTGTCGTTCGTCCACTCTGCGAACGTGAGTTTGAGCAGTTCCCACCCTGCCTTCAGTTTGTTCGCGGGAATCTGCTGACTTTCGATTACCGACTCATCTGTCATCCCTATTAGAATCGTCGCGAAACAACGGCCTTAGTGGGGCGACCGGCTGTTAAAATGCGAAGGACTAAGTCTTGATGATCGGCGGAGGAATGTCTTCCGTATCCCCGGTGTCGATTCCACGCTGCAGTTTGCTGTGTCGCACGCTGTACAGGAAATAAATTACGAGCCCGATTGCGAGCCAGACCACAAAACGAATCCAAGTCATCACCGGCAGGCTCAGCATCAGAGCCAGGCACATGAACACGCCAAGGATCGGAAAAACCGGAACGAACGGCACGCGAAACGGACGGGGTCGTTCCGGGTTCACGCGGCGAAGCACGTTGACGCCGAGACAAACTAAAATAAACGCGAAGAGCGTGCCGATGTTCGTGAGGTCTGCGAGCTCGCCGATATTTGTAACCATCGCTACGACACCAACAACAACTCCTGTCCAGATTGTCGTGATGTGCGGTGTGCGGAACCGCGGATGAATTCTGGCGAAGTATTGCGGCAATAAACCGTCCCGCGCCATCGCCATGAAAATGCGCGGCTGGCCAAGCTGAAATACGAGCAACACTGAAGTCGTGCCCGCGAGCGCGCCTGCGCTCACCAGTGCTTGCGCCCACGGTTTGCTCGCGAAAGCCGTGGCAACAGCAGCGGCGTCGCCGGCGTAAATGGTATATTTTTTTATTCCGGTAAGGACAACCGACATCAGCACGTAGAGAACCGTGCAGATGATCAGACTGGCGATGATACCGATTGGCATGTCGCGTTGCGGATTGCGTGTTTCTTCAGCTGTCGTCGAGACAGCGTCGAAACCGATAAACGCAAAAAACACGATCGCCGCACCGCTCATCAGACCGGGAAAACCATGCGGCATGAACGGGTGCCAGTTGGTGGGGTTCACCATAAATGCACCGAAGGCAATAACGAACACCACCACGGCGACCTTGATAATCACTATTATCGTATTGGTTTGCGCGCTTTCTCGAATCCCGTAAACCAGAATGACTGTCACCGCCGCAACAATGAGTAACGCCGGCAGATTGAATGCGATGGAGTGGCCGGCAATCACCGGTAAGGTCGCAGACGAAAATTTTGCAACGGTATCGCCTCCCTTAGCAACGGTCTCCAGCGCCGTCTGGTGATCGGCGACAAGCCAAAGTGGGAATTTTATGCTTAAACCGAAGGGCAAATTGCCGCAGAAATCGACGAAATATCCCGACCAGCTCACCGCCACCGCCATGTTGCCCACTGCATATTCCAGGATCAGGTCCCAACCGATGATCCACGCCACGATCTCACCCATTGTAGCGTAGGAATAAGTATAGGCCGATCCTGAAACCGGGATCATGGACGCAAGTTCGGCGTAACAAAGCGCAGCAAACGCGCAAGCAATGCCGGCGACGATAAACGAGGCCGCAATGGCGGGGCCCGCACCCGCGCGTCCAAGCACAGCGCCTGTTCCGGAGAACCAGGCTTGAATAAAATTAATGACTGGCGTTTCAAGCCCCGACGAAAAGGTCTGGCCGGCCGCGGCGGTTCCGGTGAGCGAGAAAATTCCCGCGCCGATGACCGCACCAATGCCGATGCAGGTCAGCGCAAGCGGTCCGAGTGTGCGTTTCATCTGCCGGTCCGGCGCCTCTGCTTCGGCGATCAGGTGATCCGGACTTTTCGTTCTGAACAGTTGAAGTGCCACCGCGCGAGATCGTCTCATCAAGCACTTCGCGTGGTCAATCCAAAGCTTTGGGTGAGAAAGCGGAGACTTGCTTGTGCTGAGTCGACGCGGACAAAATAGTTTTGTAGCATCGCCGGTGTATGTCCGATGAACCGGCAAAAATTATTCTCGGCGACACAGCGATCAGTGCATTCGAGGGAACTCCGGGGCGGCGCCGGTCCCGTCGAGGGAAAGACATAGGTCCATCGCTCACGCACTGCGAGAACTGCGGCGCAGAGCTGCAGGGGCACTGGTGCGCGAAATGCGGTCAACCAGCCATCGAGTATCGCCGTTCTTTCCGGTACGTTGTCGCTGATCTACTAAACGAGTTCCTGAATTGGGATTCAAAATTCTTCACGACCATCGCGCTTCTCATCTTAAAGCCGTGGCGCCTAACGAATGAGTTTCTGGCCGGCAAGCGCGTCCGCTACGTAAATCCCCTTCGGCTGTATCTGCTCGCCAGCATCTTGTTTTTCTTTGCGGTAAATTACGGAGCGAAAGGGATAAATTTTGACGCGAGCAAACTGGGCCCAAAGGACCGTGCGGACCTTGCAGCCGAATTAAAGAAGGAAGATTTGCCACCCGCCGCGCGGGAGAAACTCGAAGCATTATTACGGGATTCTCCACCTTCGCCTGCCCCCTCGCCTGCGACGAACACGCCTTCGCGTGCACCCGCTCCCACGGCCTCATCGGATGTGGCTTCTCAACCTACCGAGAGCGCAAATGAACAGAAAAAGGAATACGGCAAGATAGGCGAGCGACCATTCGTGGCTTTTGACGATGCGAAATCCACCACGCCGTTTGAACGCTGGATCGAAGCTCGAGCGAAAGAGAAGATGGGTGAACACGGAACAAAAATGGGGCTTTTTATCAGCACCCTGTTCAGCAACCTGCCCTACATGATGCTGTGTTGCATCCCGCTCTTCGCTCTTGTGTTGAAACTTCTCTACATCCGGCGGCGTCTCTTCTATATCGACCATCTGATTTATGCGTTGCATATCCACACGTTTTTCTACGCCTGTGTCATGCTGATCGTGCTGGCGACAATTGGGCTCATTCGTTTCGCGCCGGGTGCAATTGCAGGATGGCTGATTGCGTTCCTATGGATCGCGTTTGTAACGCAAATTTTCCTGTCGATTCGGTACGTTTACCGCCAGGGCTGGTTCTTAAGTATTTTTAAATTCCTTTTTGGCGGATTTGTATATCTGATCGTCCTCGTATTGGCCCTCGCCGCCACCTTTTTCGCCACGCTCGTATTGCCATGAAACAACAATTCTCGGTAGGGCGCGTCAC
>JBARMF010000443.1:0-4351 GCA_049802315.1 Candidatus Udaeobacter sp. | reverse complement strand
TCCCGGAATTCTTCGGAACCGTTGACGCCCTTGAGCAGAGCTTGCGAACCTTCGGCAAGGCCTTCGCCCTCTTCATTCAACTGACGCAACACGTCCAGGCGTGATCGCTTTTCGGCAAGTGTGCGATGGAGCGTGGCAAGATCCTGTTCCGCTTGGGCGAGCAGTTTCTGCTTTTCGCGAATGCTGGTCTCGACATCGAGCGGTTGACGACCGGCGGCTTTCAGCGAGACACCGATTTGCCCGACGAGTTCTTCGCGCGCTTCAGCTAACGCTTCGATCTCTTTTAGAAGTTGTTCAGTTTGTGCGTGAGTCAACTCACGGCGCGCTTTAGTTCCAGTAAGTTCCTCTTCGAGCGCCGAGATCCGGCTTTCGGCTTTTGAGAGCGCGAGTTGCAATTGTTGCAATCGCGTCACTCGATCGCTCCGCTTCTTATGGATCTCTCCGGCCAGAACGGATAGCTCGGTTAGCTCGGCCTCCTTTTCTTTTAAGTGCTGCTCAATTTCCGCGATCGAGCTGTTCGTTTGCTTGATTTGAGCTTCCTGCTGGTGGCGTTTGTTTTCTGCCTCACCGATGTCGCGCCGAGCGCGTTCGACAAGTTCGGCCAGTTCCTGCGCGCGCTGACGGTTGAACTCGATGCGGTTGCGGTGCGTTGCAATTTCGCTGTCCAGTCGCTGAACTTCTGCACGGGACTCGGCGATCTCGGTGTCGATCTTGTCCAGCGCGCCGCGTTCCTCGGCGAGCGCGTTTTCGCTATTGTCGATTTTGGCGCGCGCGGTTTTCTCGCTGTCCACCAGACTTTCGATTTCTTTCCGCGACGCCGCCAGTGCGCCCTCAAGCGAAGCGAGCTGTTTGGAAGCATGATGTGTCTCAAGCACACGCAGATCTGTATGCAACGCCTGATAGCGTCGGGCTTTCCCTGCCTGCCGCTGAAGGGAGCCGATCTGGCGTTTGACCTCCTTGATTACATCGCCGATGCGCAACAGGTTCGCTTCCGTTGCCTCCAGCTTTCGGAGCGCTTCGCGCTTTTGCGTTTTATATTTCGTGATCCCGGCTGCTTCTTCAAAAACCGCGCGCCGATCTTCGGGACGCGAGCTCAAAATCATGTCGATTCTGCCTTGCTCCATCATGGAGTATGCGGTTCGCGCAATCCCGGTATCGGCGAAAAGACTTTGAATGTCGCGAAGGCGGCACGGCGTTTTGTTCAGCAGATATTCGGAATTTCCATCCCGATAAACTCGGCGGGTCACGCGTACGTCATGCCACTCAATTCCGAGTTCTTCAGCGCAGTCGGTGAATGTGAGTGAGGCCTCCGCAAATCC
Organism: Candidatus Udaeobacter sp.; assembly: GCA_049802315.1. Taxonomy (GTDB): domain Bacteria; phylum Verrucomicrobiota; class Verrucomicrobiia; order Chthoniobacterales; family UBA10450; genus Udaeobacter. The sequence continues at coordinate 3,032 of JBARMF010000443.1, read as the reverse complement.
CACCGGCTTGCGTGTGTCAGCGCCGTTGAAGATTACGTCAGCCATCTCGTCGCCGCGAAGGGATTTGGCGGATTGCTCGCCGAGCGCCCACTTTACGGCGTCGAGCACATTGGATTTTCCGCAACCGTTCGGGCCGACTATCGCGGTGACGCCCTCATGAAAATTGAAGACAGTTTTATCGGCAAACGATTTAAAGCCGAATAGCTCGAGCGATTGTAAATGCATCTTGGGCTAAACCCCGGGCCTGCGGAGGTCAATACAGCACGCGCATTTGGGTTACAAGCGGAAAATCACACAATTTGAAGGGGTTCCGGGTGAGCCGGCCACAGGATATTGTGCCCGAGGCAGGTCCGGCTCCCGACTCGGCGCGTTGCTTTCTCGCCTCTCCCTTGGGAAAGAGGAGAAGATAAAGGTCAGAGGTTTGGACAATTATTGGCGTCTTCGAGCCGAACCTTACCCTCCTCCTCTCCCTCGCCAGGGAGAGGCGTCCCTCAGTCCATGCGACGCTACGATTACCCGCCATTCGAAAGCACTACCCTCGAATTCGAAGCTTAACTCGCACTCTTGCATCGGACAACTCAATCACTGAGGATGCGCCGATGGGAAACGAATCGACCAGTTCCCTCGAACAAGCCGAGCGCGTTGATCATCAACTGGTTCGCGGTATCGGAATTCCGGCTCTCACGGCGAACATCATCAGCTCGACAATCGGCGCTGGAATTTTCGTGATCCCAGCGACGGTCGCGAAGGGACTGGGATCCGCGGCGCCGCTCGCATTTGTCTGCTGTGCGATTGCGATGGTCTTGTTCGTCACATGTTTCGCGATTGCCGGCAGCCGCGTTTCGTTGACCGGCGGTCTTTACGCGTATGTCGAAGTAGCGTTTGGGCGCTACGTCGGATTCCTCGCCGGCATGCTTTATTTTCTTACGGCACTCGGCGCAGTTGCCGGCGTCGTGAACGTATTGGCAAACTCGGTCGCCCTTGTAATGCCGTTCTTCGGCGGTCCCGTGACGCGCGTTATCGTGATGTTCGCGGTTTATGCTTCCCTCGTTTTGATAAACATTCGCGGCGTCCGACAGGGCGCCGGTGCCGTCACAGTGATCACATTCGCCAAGCTTCTGCCCCTGCTGTTGTTCATTTGCGTCGGAATATTTTTTGTTCACGCGCCGAATCTTGCCTGGAGCGGTTGGCCGAGCAGCAAGTCGTTAGGTGACGCCGTTATCCTTTTGATCTTCGCTTTCGTGGGAATCGAAGTAGCGTTGATTCCGAGCGGCGAAGTAAAAAATCCGGCGCGCACCGTTCCCCGCTCCGCTTATCTCGCACTGGTAATTACGACGATCATCTATCTGATGATCCAACTCGTGGCGCAGGGCACCCTCGGTCCCGATCTGGCAAATCATCCAGACGCGCCGCTTGCTGAATCGGCGGCGACATTCCTCGGGAATCTCGGCCGCATGATTCTCCTGGCCGGCGCGAGCATCTCCGCGTTCGGATTTGTGACGAGCGACATCCTGAGTTCGCCGCGAATGATCTTTGCATTCGGCCGTGACGGCGCGTTGCCGCAGTTTTTCGCGCATGTCCACCCGCGCTATCGGTCACCGGATGTCGCGATTATGACGTACGCGGCTCTCGCGTTTGCGCTTTCAATCAGCGGCACGTTCGAGCGGCTGGCGGTACTTTCGAACGTTGCGGTTCTGTTGATGTATCTGCTCTGCTGCGCTGCTTGCTGGGTTCTAGTGCAACGGGATGTCCGCTCGGACGGTAAGCCGTTCAATTTTCCTGGAATGAAAATTGTGCCAGCCCTTGCGATCCTTGCCATCGTTTGGATTCTCGCTCACGCCACGATTCGCGAATTCCTCGTGACTGGAATTGTGCTGGCGCTGTCGTCGATCTTGTATTGCGTGCGGAGAACGGTCGCACGTGCCGAACACGTGAATGGGTGAGGGTGCGGGTTGTTGTAGGGCAAGCGCTCTGTTTGCCGAGTCAGTGGCTGGACAGGCGGTGCGCCCGCCCTACAACCGTTTCCCATGTTTGAGGTGAGTATTGGACGTTCGTAGGAACGCGGGTTTACTCTTGCGCCATGCGCGACAATTATCTCGAGGAGTATTATTCGTTCCTGCGGTTTCCAAGCGTCTCGACCGACGACAAACACAAGGCAGAGTTGGTCGGGTGTGCAAACTGGCTGGTGAACAAGCTCAACAGGATCGGTCTGCAAGCGCAGCTTGTACCTACGAAACGTCATCCCATCGTCTGGGCCCGCAATGAGCACCGGCCCGGACGTCCGACAGTTATGATTTATGGCCATTACGATGTGCAGCCGCCGGATCCTCTGGAACTTTGGGATTCACCGCCTTTCGAGCCTGTCTTGAAGAACGGCTACGTGTTCGCGCGGGGCTCCACGGACAACAAGGGGCAAATCCTTGCTCACATTCTCGGAATTCAGGAAACGATCGAAGAGCATCGTGAGCTGCCTGTGAATTTGCATTTAGTGATCGAAGGCGAAGAGGAGATCGGAAGTGCGAACCTCGGACCTTTTCTGAGTCAAAATCGCGATGCCCTGAAATGTGACGTGGCAGTCGTTTCCGATACGGGAATGATTGCGCGTGGCGTGCCAACGCTGAGTTATGGGTTACGGGGCGTTACGGCGCTTGAGCTCAAAGTGACCGGCCCGAAAATGGATTTGCACTCGGGCGTTTTTGGCGGAGCCGTCGCAAACCCGATCACCGCATTGGCACAATTGCTCGCCACGCTTCACGATCGCGACGGTCGCGTGGCGATTGCGGGATTTTACGATCGCGTTAAACCACTCGAAGACTGGGAACGCGAAGCGTGGCGCAAACTTCCGGTCGACGGCGACAAACTGATTCGCGAGGAGACAGGTGTGCCCGAGCTTTTCGGGGAGGCTGGATACAATTCAGTGGAACGCATCTGGGCACGGCCGACTGCTGAGATCAACGGAATCGGCGGCGGATATCAGGGGCAGGGGACAAAGACAGTGATCGCCAGCCACGCATTTGCGAAACTGACGTTCC
>JBARMF010000442.1:0-4881 GCA_049802315.1 Candidatus Udaeobacter sp. | reverse complement strand
TGCGTTAAACCGGCGATTTGCTCCCCGATCTTTCGCACTTCGGCTTCGAGTTCTTCGCTCGGTTCCTTTCGCGAACGTCGCGCGCCGATCTCCTTGCTCAGACGATTGCGCTCCGACTGCAGCCGTTGCAGCTCAGTCTCACTTTTGCGCCTCTCGGCATCGATTCGCAGGACCTCATCGATCTTGGCCTCTTCACCTCCGCCGCGCGTCGCCAGACGCTCACGGACCAAATCCGGTTTCTCGCGAATCAGACGGATGTCGAGCATGGCTGCGATTGTAGAGGGCGCGGCCGTAGGCGGCAAATGCGATTGGGTAGCGGTCGCCGCGGCGACTTGGTTTCGGCGTCGCGCCGAAACGAACTTCTCTTGAAGGTCAGTTCTTCGAGAGCAATCAGCGCTTTCAAAAAGTTCGCGATCGCGAGGACGCGCTCGCCAGCACGCGTGACGCGTGCGCTACCCGGAAATGCGCGTATCGCTCGTTGCGTGACATTACCCGTCGAGGACACATATTTGCCGCGTGGAAAGATTGGATCTCCTCAGCGTCGCACTCGGTCTCGCTGCTCTCGCAGGCGTTAATCTTTACCTCACCGTTTTTGCCACTGGCCTTGCAATCCATTTTCACTGGATCACTCTCGGGCCGCAGTATCAGTCGCTCGAAGTGCTCGGCAATCCGTGGATCATCAGCATCGCCGGTGTTCTTTATTTGCTCGAATTCTTCGCCGACAAAATTCCGTGGGTAGATTCAATCTGGGACGCCGTCCACACCGTGATTCGCCCAATCGGCGGCGCTTTGCTTGCGATTCAGGTGCTCGGCCATCCCAGTCCCGCTTTTACGGTCATCGTCGCGTTGTTGGCGGGAGGCACGAGCCTTCTTGCACACACGGCGAAAGCAGCGACGCGGCTTGCCAGCAATACCTCGCCGGAACCGCTTACAAATATCGGACTAAGTCTTGGCGAAGACGCCGCGGTGTTGGGTGGCCTGACTCTCGTGCATTTCAGTCCCCTACTCGCGTTGATCATCTTTCTAATCTGCATCGGCGCCTTCTGGTATTTGGCGCGAAGAATCTTGCGCTCGATTAAGAACAAGATGGGGATCCCGCGGAAGAAATTAGACGAACCTGCAGATCGCAACGTGCCGGTGCGGTGACCAGTCACATTTCCAACCTAACTCACGTCTATTTTTCAAAACACCCAGCAATTTGGCTGGCTTCAACTCGAAATCGTCCGAGTGGCTAAGCCTGATCTCGTTCTATGACCGCCAATAGAACTGACTATGCCTTGGCTTCTTAGGTTTGCGATCGGTTCGCTTTTCGTATTTGTCATCGGCGCGGTGATGATCGCGTGGGCATGCATGTCCACAGGGTGGGAAACGCTCAGCTGGTTCGCGTGGGGTTGCGTCATGGCCGGGGCCGGACTGATTGGGACCGCTCTCCTGGCTATGCTGAGCGCTGTGATTCACCAAGGGTGGCGCAGATTTTCTCTCGCGCTCATGAGTGCGTCGGTCCTCCTGTTTCTAGCACTCCTGATTTTTGCCAAGTTCGCTTGATGAAACGTCGGGTCTTTGTACTTCCGGGATCACGTCTCTTACTGTCACGGGCGCTACCTAGCGACCGCACGACGTGCGCCAAGCTTTTAGGCTTGCTCCCTTCAACCGAATTCGGATAAACAGGAACTTGTACCTTGTTTTTCGATGACCAGAAGGAAGCACCTATGATTGACCGACGTACGTTCCTGCTACAAGCCAGTGCCGCGGTTGTGCCTCTCGCCTTTTGCGGCGCTCCCGGGCGGGCAGCAGCCGAGGAGAGACCGACCTTGAATTCGATTGGCCTACAGAACGAGTGGGGAAAGCTCCGGGAAGTGATCGTAGGCGTTCTTCCTGAGGACTCCCTCCTACCCACGCCCACCCACTTCTGCTACCAATACTACAAGGGCCAACCCACGCTGGAGCTATTCAAGCAGCACCAGGGGAAACCATTGAAGGACATCGTCCCTGACCGACTTGAAGGGACCGCCGCCCAGCTCGAAGGCTTGGCTAAGGCGTATCAGAAGGCTGGCGTGAAGGTCCACCGCGCTCGCCCTTGGACCAAGGATGAGCAAGACTTCCTGGCATACCTGGCAGTCGGCGGCTTTCCCGTTTATGTGCGAGACCCGATCCTCGTGGTTGGCAAACACATTATCGAGCTGGCAGTCAAGACCCCGTTTCGCCGGAAAGAGATCTTCGCTATTCGTGAGCTCCTCCAGCGGCGCGTGGCGGACGATCCGCAGGCTCATTACGTCTCCATGCCTGAGCCTGTGCCGGTGAAACCAACACCCACTTCCGACGGGCCCGGCCCCTTCCTGGAAGGCGGGGACATCTTCGTCTTAGGCAAAGACGTTCTCGTCGGTAATTCGGGCCTGGCCTCGGACAAGACCGGCATCGAATGGTTACAGCGCTACCTTGGGCCAGAAGGCTATAAGGTCCACGAAGTCCCCCTCCAGGAAAACTGGCTGCATCTCGACTGCATCTTCGCCGTCATCCGTCCTGGCCTGTGCATGTGCGATGCCAGCGGCCTAAAGGGCGACCTGCCAGCGCCGGTGAAGGATTGGGAGGTAATCAAGGCAACCCCGGAAGAGGCGCATGCCCTGGGCTGTAACACAGTGTGCCTACAGGAGAATTCGGTGCTCATCGCAGAAGAGCACGCCCGCCTGATCAAGGAACTTGAAAAGCGGAAGGTCAATGTTGTTTCGGGTTTCCGCATGGACGTCGCCTCCCAGTGGGGAGGCGGCGTCCGGTGTGCGAGCCATCCACTACTCCGCGATGCGTGAACACGGCAGTCGCCGAGCAGAACAAGATCGCCCAAGTTGTACGAAACGGCGTGCATAGCGCGGCAATTAGGATAAGCGACACGATTAAGGGTGCTGCGACCTAACGAGACGAAGCTGAACTCAGGCAGGCGGTATGTCTGGTCGCAGCAGGGTGACTAACAGCTAGCTCTATGCGAATCCGCACGAGGTTAACGAGTAATCAAAACGTATCCCCTGCTCTGCTGGAGTTGTTCTCGCTCATTTTGTTGCGATCGAGCAATAGCATCACCTTTAAGCCCGCTCATTAGAACCGCCGCTTTTTCTTTCGAAGCAACGAGCGCGTCCAGATTTCCAGCATTCCATTCTGTGACGGCGTCAGTCGGGTCAAGGAAATGCGTCTTTCGAAGATAGAGAAGCAGCCCTTCATCTTTGGCAGATACAACTTCGTAACGCCACTGACGCGCTTCCGCTTCGTGCCGCACATTTCTTCCAAAAACGGCGAGCGCGTCGCGATGATCGCGATAGCCGGTGATCACCTTCCAACTTGTGTAGCCGCAGGTGAAAACGATTGCCAACACAAGCGCTGCCACGGTCCAAAGGTAGGGTCGGTGCGCTGCGCCGACCGGACGCCGCAGCGCGGCGTCCCTACCATTAATCTGCGCGGCCAGCAGCAAACAGAGCGGCGGAATCACAGGAAAAATTCTATCGACGCGCTTTGATGGGATCAGCGACATCACGATCAGTCCACCAATGCTCCAGCAAAGCAGCCAAAAAGTTTCCGGCGACATTTCGCGAAATAGGGAGCGCAACCGCCAGTTTCTCGATTGGAGGCCGAAGAACGCGATCGTAATCATCAGCACGCTCCATGGCGCGAATTTGTGTAATAGATGCGGCAAATAAAAAAGGAACGGCTGCGGCCGATGAATTGTTTCACCAAAGCGGCCGAGGAATTCGCGCATCACAACTTCCTCGTAAAACCCTGGCTGAAACCGAATGCCTCCGGCTACCCACACTAGAAAAATCGCGAGCGAAACTAACCACGGCCACCAACCGGGCCACGCACTCGCGGAGCGCGTAGCGCTCGCAAGGAGTGACGGCTTCCCAGCCCCGAACGCTTTCGGGGCTGTCCCAAGTTCGCCACGGCGAATCCGTCCTGTGGCGGACCGTCGCTCCTTGAAGCGGCGCAATTGGAACAACGCAATGCCCGGCAGCAAGAAAGCATAAACGATCGGACCTTTGATCAACATCGCTGCGGTGAGCAGAACAAAGACGTACACTTGATCGCGCAGTTTCCATTCGTCTCCCTGTCGGATTTTTTGCCAGATCCGCAGGCCGATCAGAAAAATCACGAGGGCCAGCGGCATGTCAGTGCGTACGAGCGTGGCCAGCCGCGGGCTCAGCAGATTCAATCCAAATGCGCCGACTGCTATTAGGGCGGCGACTTTTCCATACGCGTCCTTTGCAGCGCGGAATAACACGACCGCGAGCGCTAGCGCAGCGATAAGCGACGGCAACCGCCATGCGATTTCCCACGATCGCGTCACCGCGAAAAGCGCGGCTGAAATCCAGCCGACCAACGGCGGCTTTGTCGCGACTCGTTCGTGCGGCGTGTGCTGATAGAACCAATGGCCATCCTTGACCATTTCGAACGAAGTGAACGCCTGTTTCGCTTGATCGTAATCGTCGAGCTGCCACGGCAAATTGGCGATCGCGAATAGAACGACGATCAGTGCGGCGACGATCCAGAGCGTGCGGCGGTCTTCGAGCAGACCTCTTGTCATGTCGAGCGAAGTCGCCTGTCGAGCCGTAGCTTCATGCGAAGGCTGAAGACATCCCGCGAAGTTCGCTCAGGGCTATGCGACGGGGTTTGATTCGCTCACTGCCCGTTCGCTCAGCCTTCGGCCTTCCCTTCCATGTCGCGGCTTCCCCAGCCGCTCCATTCTCGACTCCGCTCGGGATGACAATCATACGGATTCAATCACGCCACAGAACGGCGCGCACTGGTGCGCCATCGGCACCGGCAATTATCAGAGGCAGCGCAGCAAAATTGTAAATGCCGGGAGCGACGTCGCTGAGATCAAGTGATTCAATGATAGCT
>JBARMF010000441.1:0-3698 GCA_049802315.1 Candidatus Udaeobacter sp. | reverse complement strand
CAGTGTGACCAGCAATGAACCAGTTCTTGGCCGCGGAAGTGGTAATACATCTCCAGACTGGATTGTCTTGGATGATCATCATGTGCTGCTTCGAGCAGAGCGGGAGGGTGGAGGTAACGGACGCAGCTATACAATTACCATCACCTGCACGGACAGCGGCGGCAATTCCTCGACCGAGGAGGTGGAGGTAACTGTGGACCACGACCAAGGCAGGAGATAGGTTGCTACTGAGAATGGCAAAGCCTTCCTCTCCCACGCAGAATGACTAGGAAGCATTAAGCTCGGGTTTCAGTAAGCGCAGATCAAAATATTCTGCGCGGCAATTGGCTGCGGATCTTTAAAGAACTGCTTTAGCCAGTGCCTGGTCGGGCTGGAACAGCGATCGTGTAAGTGATCAGGGCACAAATGATCACCATGCCAATCATGGCGAGGATGAAGATTACATCTGCGATCTTTTCCAGACGATGCATTCGGCGCAGCGAGCGCGAACGCAGCGCCCAATAAGACAGCAGACAGGAAACCAGAAACAGAAGTGCGTCGCCGGCGAGAAAATCATCCGCCAGCGTATCCGCACGTCCAAGTGTAATTACGACGCGAATTAATCCGATGACAGTCAGACAAACCCCCACCATGGCAGAGGAGACTGTAAAAATGTGGATGGAGATATCCTGCTCCAGATTCGAGCCCGGCTCGCGGTGCCTGTTTGTTTCTCCTTCCATTGCAACCAGTCCTTAGACCAATCGCCAAAGCGACTGTTCAGACAATACCGCTCTAATAGGAACCGGCGCCAGGTTCTTAATCTTGCTCTTGCTCCTGCTCTTGCTCATTCTCTCGCGAAAGGAAGAACTCTTCGAACTTGTTTCAATGTTAATGGGTCTCATCAGCAGCCTGCGTTCAAGAGTAGCTGAAGAAGCGAATACACATTCGTTCACGGCAGAGCAAGAGAAGGAGTAAGAGTAAGAGCAGCCTTGAAATTCACGAATCTTACACGGCATACGGAGATCGGGGCCAATTCGTACTACATTGAGATTGGCCATCACCGGCTCCTGCTCGATTGCGGGATGCACCCGAAAAATACGGGAGATGATGCGCTGCCTAATTTCAAAGCAATCGGCGATCGCGAGGTAGAGGCGATCCTAATGTCGCACGCCCATCAAGACCACATCGGCACCCTGCCTTTGGCGATGCGACGCTTCCCGCGCGCGCGGGTTTTCATGGCCGAGGCGACGGCCGAGGTCGGCAGCGTTCTTTTGCACAACTCAGTCAATGTGATGACGCGGCAACGTGAGGAGATCGGAGAAATGTCATATCCCCTTTTCACGCATCGTGAAATCGACCGCGCATCGGGGAGGTGGCGCCGGTGTCCGATGCGTCAGCGGATATCCATTGCAGGCGAACGGGCAGCCGAGCGCGAAAAGGACACGTTAACGTTCGAGCTCTTCGATGCCGGACATGTGCTCGGCTCGACCGGAGTAATGCTCCGCGGTGAAGGCCAAAATGTTTTTTACACCGGGGATGTCAATTTCGACGATCAAACAATCATGCAGGCGGCGCCTTTCCCCGAGGAGAAACCTGATGTGCTGATCATGGAGTGCACACGCGGTGATCACGCGAAACCTGAAGGCTGGACCCGCGCCGGTGAAGAGCAACGTCTGGCGGAGGCGCTCGCAGCCGCTTTCGAGCGTGACGCGTGCGTGCTGATACCGGTATTCGCGCTAGGTAAGACACAGGAGGTCCTCGCGATGCTCTACAAGTTTCGCCGTCAGCGGCTCCTGCCAGAATTTCCAATTTATATTGGCGGTCTCAGCTCGAAATTTACAGACATCTATGATCGCCGCACCCACACGAGCCGGCGGCAATTGCCGCGTTTGAAACTCATGAGGGAAGTAGCCCCGTTCATTTTAAACGATGAAACCGTGCGCGATGCCGCGGTGCGCGGAGGGCGCGTGTACGTTCTCTCCAGCGGAATGATGATTCCCAAAACGCTGTCGAACGTTTTTGCCCGGCGAATTATCGAGAACCCTCAGCACTCGATTTTTTTTGTCGGCTACGCGAGCCCAGAATCGCCAGCCGGCCTTCTGCGAGAGGCGGGCTCCGGCGGCGAAGTAGCCCTCGATTCCGAAAAATCGCCGCAACGCATCCGCTGCAACATCGAACAGTTCCAGTTTAGCGCACACGCGACACGCGAGTCGCTGATTGAGTACGCCAAAAAGATTTCGCCAAAAACAATTCTTTTGGTACATGGTGACCCGCCGGCAGTCGAGTGGATGCGCAGCACGTTATCGAACGAACTTTCCAGCTCAGAGATAATCGTACCTACACCTGGGGTGGAGGTTGAATTGTGATCGGTGATCCGAAGCTGGCGCACCGCTGGAAGTTAAACCGTTCACCGATCACAGTTCGCTGATCCCGCTCTCGCGATGCGCATTGCGTCCTGGAACATCAATTCGCTGCGCAAACGGCAGGACCGGTTGTTTGCATGGCTTGAGGGGACACAACCAGACATCGTCTGCCTGCAGGAGACCAAATGCCCGGACGACCAATTTCCGGCGCTCGCGTTGCAAGCGGCGGGCTATCGTTCCGCGTATCACGGAGAAAAATCGTACAACGGCGTAGCGATTCTCGCGAAGAACGACCTGCGCGAGGTTCGCGCGTCGCTTTGCGATGAAGTGGTCGATCCGCAGGCGCGCGTGATCGCGGCGAACGTCGGCCAGTTGCGCGTATTCTCAATTTACGCTCCTAATGGACAAGCCGTCGGCTCGCCGGCGTATAAATATAAACTGCAGTGGTATCAGCGGCTCCGACAATGCGTTGCGAAAGAAAAATTTCCCGACCTAGTCGTGTGCGGCGATTTCAATGTCGCTCCGGAGGACATCGATGTTTACGATGCCGCACTCTGGCGCGGAGCAATAATGGCGTCGGACGGCGAACGCGCCGCTTTTCGTGATTTGTGCAGTCTCGGCTTGCACGACACGTTTCGAATCCATCACAAGCAAGGAGAACTGTTCAGTTGGTGGGATTATCAAATGCGCGCCTTTGAAAAAAATCGTGGCCTGCGCATAGACGCTGTTCTGGCAAACGAATCGCTGGCGAAAAAATGCATGGCCTCCGGAATCGATCGCGAAATGCGTGCTGGAAAAGATCCTTCCGATCACGCTCCGGTGTGGGCGGAGTTTGCAAAATGACCTGTCATCCCGAACGAAGTCGAGGGACCCCGTGGAATTACTTTAAGCAAACATCGCGGGATTCTTCGACTCCGCTCCGCTTCGCTCAGAATGACGGCTATTCAAATTGAATGTTGGTGAACCGAATTAAAAATCTCCGGGTTTCAAACCTGCCGCCAAAGCCGCTGCTGATCTGGGACGGCGACTGTGATTTTTGCCGATTATGGATCGAGCGCTGGCGCCAAATAACAGCGGGTAAGGTCGATGACGTCACTTATCAAGAAGCAGGTGACCGTTTCCATGAAATTCCACCGGAAGAATTCAACCGCTCGCTGGTTTTGATCCAACCGAACGGCACAGTGGTCTTCGCGGCGGAAGCGGTGTATCGCTCGTTAGCGTATCGGCCCTCGCGAGAATGGCTGGCGTGGAGCTACGATCATGTCCCCGGGTTCGCGGCTGTTTCTGAAACCGGCTACGGCTTAATCGCTCGCCACCGAAAATTTGCGTCAGCGATTACCCGATTGCTCTGGGGCA
>JBARMF010000440.1:0-4408 GCA_049802315.1 Candidatus Udaeobacter sp. | reverse complement strand
CGGCATCCCATTTCTCGACACAACAAAGATCCATGTCGAAGCAGCCGTGGCCGAAATGCTCTCGTAATAGCACCCAAATCCACTCGTCACCCGTCACTCATCACTTGTCACTGAGAAACATGGGCGGTGAAGGTTTCGAACCTCCGACCCTCTCGGTGTAAACGAGACGCTCTACCACTGAGCTAACCGCCCGAATCGAAGAGAGTAATAAGTGATGAGGGAACCGGTGATCAGTCAAACGAACATTTTCATCTTGAATGACACACTCTCGGTGGCCTTAGCTTACTCGTCATTGTCGTTCATTCGTTTGCCTTCCGAACATAAAGCGAACATGAATCCAACGAAACAGAGATGGACCATGGCGGGATGTCGTGGCAAACACGCTGACGTTGTATCGGAATGGGGTCGCTGGCTTCATCGTCTGGTTGAATGACATCGGAGCGGCAAACGTAACAACAGCGTTACCTTTCTGGTCCAGCGGATGAGTTCAACTTTCCCTTATTATAAGTCAAAGACAAAAAACATATTTATATGAAACCGACAACTTCAACAATCAGTAATCTGGTCAACGATTCGCTGTTACGGCGCGCATTGATGTTTATTCCGTTCGTTCTGATGTGCTTTACTTGCTTGCTTGTAGCGCAAGCAGTTTCGCCGGCACCTGTCGGCGGCTACCCAAACGGCAACACAGCAGAGGGGCAAAACGCGCTCCTAAGACTTAGCACAGGCACATTCAATACGGCAATTGGTGTGTTTTCGCTGGAAAGTCTTACGGAGGGCAATTTCAACACGGGTGTTGGGGCCGGGGCGCTCCTCGCCAACACCGCAATCCAAAATACGGCCACCGGTGCAGGAGCACTTTTAAACAACACTACCGGCTTTTCCAACACGGCCAATGGAGCATTCGCGCTCTTTAGCAACACCACCGCAAACGTCAACACGGCCGTTGGTATGCAAGCGCTTTTTAACAACACTGAGGGCGGCGGAAATACAGCCATCGGTGATCAGGCGCTCGTTAGCAACACTATCGGGGGGTTAAACACGGCGGTTGGACACGGTTCATTCGATCACAATACAACAGGCAACCAAAACACGGCCGTGGGTTTCGTTGCGCTTGGCAACAGCACGACCGGCTCCAGGAATATTGCCTTGGGCGATAGCGCTGGCGATCTTGTTGTCGACGCTAATGACGTTATCTGTATCGGTGCCAGAGGTGAGAACGTAAGCAACAGCTGTTATATCGCCCAGATCGACGGTACAACCATTGCCGATGGAACCCCCGTTTTCGTTAATGGATTCAATAAACTTGGCACGATGACGTCTTCCCGGCAGTTTAAAAATGACATTAACACGATGGAGAAGGCCAGTGAAGCCATCCTGGCGCTTAGACCGGTCACGTTCCACTACAAGGGTGACGCCAATAGAACGCCGCAATTTGGTTTGATTGCCGAAGAAGTAGCACAGGTGAATCCGGCCTTGGTGCTACCCGATAAAGAAGGAAAACCCTACACCGTGCGCTATGAAGCGGTGAACGCGATGTTGCTAAACGAGTTCCTGAAAGAGCATTGCACAGTGCAAAGATTAAAATCCACTGTGGCAAAACAGGAGGCGGCCATCTTGTACCAGAAGAAGGACTTTCAGGCAATTGCCAGCCAGCAGCAAAAGCAAATTGAAGCGCTTACTGCGGGCCTACAGAAGGTGAGCGCACAGCTCGCCGCAGCGAGTCCGTCCCGTGGCGGACTTGAAGCGAGCAAATTCGCCACAGGACGAATCCGCCGTGGCGGACCTGCGCCGCAAGTGGTCAACAATCCCTAAGCAGCAACATTTCACAATCAGCCGCCACGCTTCACCGTGTGGCAGCTTTTTGTTTCACGCAGCGTTACGGTTCTTTGAAATCCCCCGCGTGCTCGTGCGTTTCAATCGCATTACCCGCCGCATTGTAAATGCGAATCACAGCATCATAAGCTACGGGCGCGGTGCTGGGGTAGGACGAGGCCTAACTGATGGCTGAGGTCTCGGCGTCGGTGTTGGTCTGGCCGTGGGTGTTGGCGTAGCCGTGGGCGTGGATGTAGGTGTAGGCGTCCCTCCGCTTTGCACTTCAAACGAACCTTTGTCGATGCGACCGTTCACCGCGCGAGGAAAGCCCTGCCCGCGCTGGTCGAAGAAAGGCGGAGGAGTGAAGTTCGGGTCGCCAGCGTCGATGGCCGGGCTGCCGGGTAAGAGCTCATGCGTGAAGGTAGGGCCGCCGTTGTTTTGTAACGGACCTAAGACCGGGTTCGTGTTGATCTGATCGCCGGGACCGTTTAAGATGCCTCCGCCATCGTCGCTGCTGAGGTTGTAACCATGCGAGGTAACCGTGCCGCTGTCGTTCAAGATGTTGGGGCCCACCTCACCTCTGTTTAGAATCGTGCTTTCAATGTCGAGTGTACCCAGGCGATTAACAATCGCGCCAGCGGTCATTCCGCTATTGCCACTCAAGGTGCTGTTACTGAGTGTGCTTTGGCCGCCGTTAAAAATGCCCCCGCCGTGTAACTGAGTCGTATTCCCGCTCAATGTGCTGTTGCTTACTGTCAGCGACGCTTCACCGTTGAACCCATTGAGAATGGCACCGGCAGCGAATTCACCTCTATTATCGCTGAGCGTGCTGTTATTGATGATCAGCGTTCCACCGTTTGCTAAGCCACCACCATAATCCCCGGCGTAGTTACCGCTGACGGTGCTGCTGTCGATCGTAAGCGTCGCGTTACCATCCGCGCAGATGCCACCGCCGGTGCCATCTGTCGAGTTACCGCTGACCGTGCAGTCGATCAAAGAAAGCGAGGAGCCTTCATCGAGAATGCCGCCGCCACAACCGAATTCAGTAGCCGAGCCGTTGCTGATCGTGAGGCCTTGGATCACAACTGTCAGTCCAGCGACGACATTAAAAATGCGGAAAGCCGGGGCGTTTTGCAATCGCGAGACCGCCAGGAGGTTCGGGCCAGGGCCGCTAATGGTGATACTCTTGTTGATACCGAGCTCGGCAGTAGTCAGTGTTATGGTCTCCCCCTTGAGCGCGGGACCGAAATCGATTGTGTCGCTCTCATGCGCATCGGCGAGAGCCTGACGCAACGAGCCCGGGCCGCTGTCGTTGTTGTTGATGACAGTTATGGTCGTCGCGTGGATTTGAATTGCGACTGCGCAGACCAGAAATGCCCCAATCGTTGTGGGTCGTATCATCGTTGACCATTTATATCACTTTGTCGTTGCCGTGTGGAGCACAAAAAGACAAAATCCACGCACCATGAACCCCCAGAAAGCGACCATCGTAATCCTGGCGACGCTATTTGTGTCATTCGCACTTGCTGAGGACTTCAAAACTGTCAGCGGGAAGATATACAAGGACGCCACGGTCAGCCATGTAGAAGCAGACGGAATCGTGCTTAGAACTAAAACCGGAATTTCAAAAGTCTATTTCGCTGAACTTCCTAAAGACGTTCAGGAACGGTTTCATCACGGTTCTGCGACGCCAACTGGAAAGGCAGTCACGCAACGCATCGACAAGGCCGAAAGCGCCAATCGCCCCGACCCGTTGTCCGCTGCCGATAGGTTTGCGCAACAAGTCGCGAAAAAGCTCGACGAGCGGGAATCCATCTTACAGGGGAAACATACGCCCGGCTCAGCAGAGTCGATGGTGACGCGTGAGATTAATTTCCATAAAGCCTTCCTGGCGGGGATTGCTATCATTGCCATCGTGCTTTTTGCTATCGTTTGGCGTCGTTTTAAATAACAAGCAAATGACGCGAACAAAGTTCTAATTGAAATACTGGGAAATAATCGCTGACAATTTCAGCAAAGCCGGATGGAGTTGGGGCTGCGTCTCAGCGATTGATTCTCGCGGGCGAACGATCTGGATTGTTGACGCACATCGCGACGGAAAACGTTTCATCGTCCGCGGGATGAAAAGCTGACCGCCTGTCTGGAATTGGAGAGGGCGGTTTGTATCCACCTATTGAACGAACAATGCTAACCATAATCGCAGCGGATGGCGTCAAGCGCCTTGTTGTGCGCGGGGAGGGATTGTTGACTACGTTTCAGCTGCTTGAATCGGGGATTCGCGGTTTCGGCGAATTGCCTCGACAGGCTGGTGACATTCGTCCAAGACTCCCCCGATATGAAAACTAGGATTCCACCAGTTCTAATTGCGTTTTCACTCGCCTGCTTTGCGCTTTCGCCGAGAGCGCAGGCGGTCGTCCCGCCACCGGACGGAGGCTATCCAGGAGGCAACACGGCAGAAGGGCAGGACGCCCTGTTGCACCTCACCACGGGTGTGCACAACACGGCGGTTGGTTTTCTTTCTCTGAAAACCGATACCATCGGCAGCTACAACACCGCGATTGGATCGGGCACGCTGCGTGCGAACAATTCAGAT
>JBARMF010000439.1:0-1898 GCA_049802315.1 Candidatus Udaeobacter sp. | reverse complement strand
GTGTCGATCTTGTGGTAGCCACACCGGGGCGGTTAATCGATCTGATGGACCAGCGAGTAGCCAACCTTTCTGGCATCGAGTTTCTCGTGCTCGACGAGGCCGATCGAATGTTGGACATGGGTTTTCTTCCCTCAATTCGCAGGATCGTGAAAGCGTTGCCGCAAAAACGGCAAACGCTAATGTTCTCCGCCTCGCTTTCACACGAAATCGAGCAATTAACACACCAGTTCCAACGGTCGCCCAAGGTCGTGCAGATTGGACGGCGCGCGAACCCGGCCGAGACGGTCACGCAGTTTGCCTACGAGGTTCGCCCGCACTTGAAGTCTGCGTTACTGCTTCATCTCCTGGGCGATCAACAGTTCGACACTGTTCTTGTTTTTGCCCGGACCAAGCACGGGGCCGACAAGATCGCTCGCCGTCTGGAAAGCAGCGGAATCAAAACGGCAACCATCCATTCCAATCGCTCGCAGAACCAGAGACTCCGTGCGTTGAAGGATTTCAAATCGGGCGCCGTCCGTGTTCTCGTCGCCACTGACATCGCCGCTCGCGGCATCGATGTGGATGGGATCTCACATGTGGTGAATTACGATTTCCCCATGCACTCAGAGGATTATGTCCATCGCATCGGACGCACCGGCCGCGCACACGCCATCGGTGATGCCATCAGCTTTATTACGCCGGAAGATCACGGGCCGTTGCGTTCGCTCGAGCGTTTCATCGGCCGCGGGATCGTACGGAAAAAGGCAGAAGGTTTCGATTACAATCAGGCCGCGCCGCCACGCGACGAGCGAGGACAGAAAGCACGAGTCCCGCGGCGAAAGATGGAGCCGCGGTTACCAGGAAATTCTTCGCGTGGAAGCGGCGACGCCCCGCACGGTCAGGTCGGGTGGCGTTTCCGGAACGCTTCATCGAACAACCGTCCGCCGCGCAGATCTTATCGAAGGCACCGTTGATTCGTTAGTCAGAAATCGGGGAGAAATCGGGGTTGTAGTGAGCTCTCGAGTTGGCGCGATTGTCTGAGCTTGGCCGTCTCAGCGTAATCGTGGACTAACAATGCACGCGTCGATTTCATTCTGGTGCCCTTCACCTTCTTGAATGCCAAGCTATCGCGGCTCCAGTGTTCAGCCGAGAAGCGCAAAAATTTCGGTTGGGATTTGTTTTCCCTTCACCGCCACTTCGCCGAGTCTGCGGGTGCGATATTTCTCTTTTGCTTTCGCCAGCGTGGCGCCGCTGACAATGACCCGCGCTTCATATTCCGGTGTCTTCGTCAACTCTTCGAGGCGCGAGGCGAGGTTTACTCCATCGCCGATGACGGTGTAATTGAGGCGCTTTTCCGAGCCCATGTTGCCGGCAACTACAACGCCAGTGTTAATTCCAATACCGACACCGACCGTCGGCAAGCCGCGCCGTTGCCATTGCTGGTTCAGCTCATCGAGCGCCGTGGTCATCTCTAATGCAGCGCGCAACGCGCGGTCGGCATCGTCCGCAGACGCGACCGGCGCCCCAAATAATGCCATGAGCGCGTCGCCGACATACTTGTCCACCACACCACCGTGCTTTTCCACAATGCCGGACATCCGGGTGAAGTAGTGGTTGAGAATCGCGAGCATCTCTTCGGGAGCGAGGGCTTCGCTCATTCTGGTAAAGTTTCGCAGGTCCGAAAAGAGCACTGTCACTTCCCGTTGCTCACCGCCGAGGGTGACCTTCTTCCGAAGCAACTCGGAGGCGATCGCCGGTGAGACAACCTTGCCTAACAAGTCGCGAACACGGTCGCGTTCTGCCAAGCCAGCGCTCATTTGATTGAAAGTGGCGGCAAGCGATCCGATTTCATCCTCCTGCTTAAGTCGCACGCGGTGATTGTAATTTCCGGCCGCAATCTCACGCGCGCCGCTGGCCAG
>JBARMF010000438.1:0-2263 GCA_049802315.1 Candidatus Udaeobacter sp. | reverse complement strand
TCAAACTGGGAAGAACTCAGCCTGAGCAAAAGTCTTCCGGGCTACCCCTGAAAGCAGACATTGCTCTATTGGGTCGGCATGTCTCAAAGGTGCCAAAAACGAAGTCGCGGTCGCCGCGTCACTCCGGAAGTCCTGCTTTGCGGAGGCCGTCGATCAACATCTGAGGCTGCGATCGACCCGCATGCCATTCAGAAATGCGAAAATCCGGCTTGAGCTTGAGAAGAGCGATTGCCGCGACCCTGGCTTCTGCCTCACGCCCCAAGTGCGCCAGAGCAGCTATCAGAGAGCGATAGGCAGGCGCAAACGCCTGGTTCTTTTGGAGAGCTTTCTTGGCCGCGGCAATCGCCTCATCAAAGCGGTCAAGGCCGACGAACGCAAAGCTCATTCCTGTGAATGCCGAAAACAACCACGGGTCAAATGGGCTTAATCGAATGACGCGCTCAAAACTCCGGATTGCTTCCTCGGGCTGCCCCGCGGTTAGGTAAGTCCAACCACGATCCCCCCAAGCAATAGATGCATTAGGATTAAAGGCGACCGCACGGTCCACCATCTCTCTTGCAATATCAAAATCCCCAAACAAGGAAGCTGTTTGGCGGCCAAGTAAGCTCAGCGCCTCAGGGTCGTTGGCATCGATACTGAGTGCCAGTCGGAGAAGTCGCAATCCTTCTGCAATTTCTGACTTCGAATCAGCCGCCCACCCAAGACTGACGTTTACGAAGTGGCAAATCGCTGCAAAGGTCGCAGCAAAGCCGTATCGAGGCTCAATCTCCAATGCGCTAGAGACAAGCCTAAGGGCCTCGGCCGATCCCGCCTGGGTCCTTGAACCAAGATGCGACACCGCTCGAAGACAAAGGTCGTAAGCGCTGAGGTCATTCGGGCGGCGTGCAGCCAAATCCATCTCAGTTTGAAGCATTTTTGGCTGAATCGCAGAGACCACACTTTCTGTTACCTCATCTTGAAGCGCGAAAACATCTGCTAGTTCGCCCTCAAATCGATCAGCCCAAATATGTGCACCGGTCGTGGCATCAATCAATTGCCCACTGATGCGGACTTTACCTGCCGACTTGCGCACACTTCCCTCAAGAACGTAGCGAACACCGAGCTCACGCCCGACCTGCTTGATATCGACCGCTTTGCCCTTGTAAGTAAAACTTGTATTGCGCGCGATAACGAACATCAACTTGAAGCGGGAAAGCGCGGTGATGATGTCGTCGACCATTCCGTCCGCGAAGTATTCTTGCTCGGGATCGGAGCTCAGGTTGGCGAAGGGAAGAACCGCAATTGAGGGTTTATCGGGGGGTGCAAGAACGGGTTTCTGCGGTTGCAGGAGGATGTCGCTGACTGCCGCGCATCCGGGCCCCTGCGCTTCCAGCACTGGTCCGACAAAACGGAAGCCCTTCCGCGGCAGTGTCTTAATGAAGCGCTGTTCCTCACCAGAATCGCCTATCGCAGTCCGCGCGGCGTTGAGGCGCGTCGTCAGCGCCGCATCAGACACGGTTCGGCCGTTCCAAACGGCATTGATGAGGTCATCTTTGCTAACGACGCGCTCCCTATTGCGGATCAGGTAGTCGAGCAGGTCGAATACTTGGGGCGCGATGGCCACGACGTTCGCTCCGCGATGGAGCTCCCGCCGGTCAGTGTCGAATTCGTACTCCTCAAAGAGATAGCGCACGTTGCTAATTCCCCAAGTTGCCCCCAACGGCTTCTGTCGCCGGTTGCAAACGCAAAGAATAAGCCGCCGGTAAGGAAAAAGTAAGCCGGATGTTAAGCGCGCCAGCGCATCTCCCGATACGCTCGGCCCGTGAAACAGTCCAGCCTGGACACATCGCAATGAGCACGATCCACGGGGCCACCGAGCAGAGACAAGCAACTGCAAAGCGGGAAGTCTACAGCCCTCTCGAAATATATTGGGATGCATTTCAACAGTGGCGCAAACGCCAGACGCTGCGAACCCGGTTGTGCCAGCTGACGGAAAGGGAGCTAACGGACATCGGTATCACGCGCGGTGAGATCGACTACGTCGCCTCGAACCGAGGCATCAACCCACGAGGCGTCCGATCAGCCGAATGGATACAATATCTACCGACGGTGGACGGCCAAATTGGGTTCTTCCAGACGGACCAATGCCCAGAAAGCGACTTCCGATAGGCGTCAAAAGGCGAAATACTCGCGTCGAGCAGATGTTTTCTGCTTTGCCCTTGATAGCAGACGTGGTGCGGCGCAGTCGGCTCGTCCGTTTCGTGCCATTTCCGGAATCATGCAC
>JBARMF010000437.1:0-1537 GCA_049802315.1 Candidatus Udaeobacter sp. | reverse complement strand
GTGTGAAACGCGCTTTCAGCGCTGGCGTTGTGCATTTCCATAATCCTGGGACGATGCCCCAGGCTCGGAAGTGAATACAGCGCCTTTGGCGCTAAGCACAATGTCTCAAGTGCTGCAATAGTGTTCGACTAGATTGAGGCATCGATCCAGCCGGAGGCTGCCCCAGGCTTGGACGTGAATACTGCGCCTTTGGCGCTAAGCACAATGTCTCGAGTGCTGCAAAAGTGTTCGACTAGATTGAGGCATCGATCCAACCGGAGAATTTCCGTGAGGCAGTCTGCACTTCTTGCGCTTTAATGCACCATGGCCGCAGAGCAGAAAGATCGTCACCAAACGATCGATGCTGCAAGACGCAACTGGCAGGCTGAAGTCGAGACCGCGCAAACTTACCGGGATCTCGCGGAGCGTGAGCGCGACGAAAAACGCAAAGGCATTCTTTTGCGCATGGCCGAAGCGGAAGAGCGTCACGCGCACCGATGGGAAACAACGCTGAAGGATCTCGGTGCCGAGGCGCCTGTTTACAGGGACACCATCGGGCGCCGTCTAAATCGATGGTGGAACAAAGTCGCCGGAGCAGAAATTGCCATTCGCCGTATGGAAGCGACGGAAGAACGGCACGAAGCAGAATTTCACGATCAAGCCGAGGGCGCTTTCGCTGGCGAAAAGGACGTTCAGGAATTTCTACGAAAAAGTGCGCTCGAAGAGAAGGCTCATGCGCGAGTGCTGAGCACGATGGTGCCGCCGGTGAGCCCGCGCACTGCGCTGGATAAGATCCTGAAGCGCGAACGCTGGCACGGACGCGGCGGCAGTTGGGTTGCCGACGCGATTTACGGGGCCAATGATGGGCTCGGCGCAGTGTTTGGAATCGTGTCTGGGGTAGCCGGCGCCACAAATAATCAGCAGCATTACGTTTTGATCTCCGGTCTTGCGGGCATGCTCGCTTCCACTCTGTCGATGGGTGCAGGCGCGTATCTTGCCGCAAAAAGTGAAGCGGAAGTGTACGAAGCGGAAATCTCACGCGAACGCGCTGAGGTAGAAGAGAATCCTGAAGAAGAAATCGAAGAAATGTCGCTCTTTTATCAGTTGCAGGGATTCACTCCTGAAGAATCGCAGAAAATGGCGGAGCGCCTGGCGGAACAACCCGAGCAATTTGTGCAGGTGATGGCGCAAAGCGAGCTTGGTTTATCCGAGCATCGGTTTCCTAACCACTGGACCGCTGCTTTTTCAGCCGGTGTTTCCACGGCAATCGGCGCGTTTGTTCCTATCATTCCATTCTTTTTCACCGGCGGTCTCGATGCCGTTATCGCTTCGTTTGTGATCAGTCTCGTCGCGCACTTTGCCGTCGGCGCCCTGAAATCATTGATCACGATCCGTTCATGGTGGGCATCAGGCTTGGAGATGACTTGGATTGGCGTCATCGTTGCGGTCGTCACGTACGGACTGGGACTTGCGTTTGGTCATTTTGGCTAATCCCTGAGTTCATCAGGGCGCCGGACGTTTTCAGTTGGCGCCAAGATCAGCACACGTCCGCGTGCTC
>JBARMF010000436.1:0-4022 GCA_049802315.1 Candidatus Udaeobacter sp. | reverse complement strand
AAACGCATTTGCACCGTTAGCTCAATTGGCAGAGCAAGTGACTCTTAATCACTGGGTTGCAGGTTCAAGTCCTGCACGGTGCATTTCTTCGCTCGAAACCTCTGCATACGATCGGCAGCGTTAGCAGAAGCCGGCAGCGTTGTTAATCCACATATTTTTGCGCGATGGGCATTTTGCGGCCGATGCCGAAGGCGCGGCTGGTGACTTTTAGGCCGGGCGCGGCTTGTTCGCGTTTGTATTCGTTGAGATCGACCCGCCGTTGCACCCAGCGCACCGTTTTCTCGTCAAAGCCGCGGGAGATGATGTCGCGCGCGCTGAGGTTTTCTTCCACATAAAGCTGCAGGATTTCGTCGAGAACTTCATACGGCGGAAGTGTGTCCTGATCTTTCTGGTTGGGCTTTAACTCGGCGCTCGGCGGTTTTTTGATTGTGGATTTTGGAATGATCTCGCCCTCCCGGTTGATCCAGCGCGCCAGCTCGTAAATCATCGTCTTCGGCACATCACTAATCACAGCCAATCCGCCTGCCATGTCGCCGTAAAGGGTGCAGTAACCGACAGCGAGTTCGCTCTTGTTTCCCGTCGACAAAACGAGGTGGCCGAACTTATTCGAAAGCGCCATCAGGATCATTGCGCGCAGACGCGGCTGCATGTTTTCTTCCGTCTCGTTTTCGGGAAGGCCTTTGAAAATTTCCTTAAACTGAGCCTTGAAAATCTGAAACGCGTCGGTGATCGGAATCTCGAGAAATTTTATCCCAAGGTTACGGGCAAGCGCGCTCGCGTCCTCGATGCTGCCGCGCGACGAGTACGGGCTTGGCATGGAAACGCCGGTTACGTTCTCCGCGCCCAATGCATCAGCTGCAATGACCGCGGTAACAGCGGAATCGACTCCGCCGCTCAAACCAATCACGACCGAGTGGAAGTTGCATTTACGACAGTAATCGCGAAGCCCGAGAGACAGCGCGGCAAAAATTTGCGCCGGTGTTGTCCCTTCGTGAAATTCGATTACCGAAGTCGAATCCGTATCGACGACTCGTTCGTCTTCACGAAAGGCAGCGAGTTGCGCGATCACATTCCCCGCTGAATTCACCGCGAAGGAATTACCATCGAAAATAATTTGGTCGTTGCCGCCTATCAGGTTGCAGTAGCTGATCGGGCGTTGGTGAGCGCGTGCGAGACCTGCCACCATCTCGTAACGGATCGCCGGCTTATGCAAACTGAATGGCGACGAGCTCAGATTCACGATGATTTCAGCGCCTTGCTCCACCAGGCTGCGCACCGGTTCGCAATCGTAAAGCGGTCGCGGCAGGTAGTGTTCTGTCCAAATGTCCTCGCAAATCGTTACTCCAATTTTTTTCCCGTGAACAACAAACGGCTCGACGCGCTCAGCCGGCTGAAAATACCGCTCTTCGTCGAAGACATCGTAAGTCGGCAACAGTGATTTATACGTTTTACGAATCGGTTTTCCGCGTTCGAGCAAAGCCGCGGCGTTACGAAACGGTTTGCCACGCCCTTCGTTGCGATCAACGAACCCGACAAGTAACGCCGCATCGCCGACACGAGCGTGCAGTTTTGCCAGTAACTCCAGATTTTCCGGAACGAATCGCGATTTAAGAACCAAATCCTGCGGCGGGTATCCGGTCATGGCCAGCTCGGGCGTAAGCACGAGTTCCGCGCCCGCCGCTGCGAGCCGCTCATACGTGCGGATGATCAAGTCACAATTTCCCCTCAAATCCCCGACGGTTGGGTTAATCTGAGCGAAACCAATCTTCATGCGCGGCAAGGCAGATTATGTGCAACACGAAAAGCGGCAAGCCGCCAACTCTTGTGGAAACTCGTGGTCACACTCGCTTTTTCCAATGCCGATCATGCCGCGCTGCGTGAATGACCGCGAAAACAGTAATCAGGTCCTCTCGCACGCGGTAGCAAACCCGATATGGAAACCGGGCTGGCAAGAACCAGCGCACGTTGCGTCGCTGGTCACGCAATCGGTGAATTAACGGATTGGCAGGCAGACTGTTTATGGCCTGCTGGACAGTGCGCGCGAAATCTTGTCCCAAGCCCGGTTGCTGGTCCTCGTACCAATCAGCGGCGGTTTCGATGTCGATCAGCGCGTCATCCCGGATGTGGAGCTGCCAAGTCACGCGCCGAATCGGGCCTTAAGCCGTGCTTCCGCTTCCGCCCATGGAATGGATTTCTCAGGATGCCTTTCCATGTCTTCCAGACGCTTTTCAAGCAGAGCTTTCTCGGCCTCAGTTAGCGGATCGTCCTCATCAAGCCACTCATTCGGATCGAGTTCAGCGAGCTTAAGACGAATCTCCTTCCGCTCTTCCTTGGTGAGCTTGGGCAATTCCTGCAAAATTTCGGCTTTGCTCATCGCTGGAATTTAACTGGGCCGCTTGGTGTTGTCAGGATGAAAATTGGTTTGTGCTTTCTCCAGCAAGTTTTTCGACCGTCGGGTTAATCTGAGCGAAACCAATCTTCATTCGTTACAAGCGTCACGCGAGACGTATGGGCGCGCAATAGTGAAGTGACAAGCAGAAGAACAGGCGCGGTGATCTCACCTGTAGGGCGTCTGTGTCAGACGCCAACTAATCTTAGACCGGCGTTTCACAGAAACGCCCTACAACTTCGGCCGCAACATCGGACAGACTGGTTCGCCGCGGCGAATGTGTATGCCTCGGCAGCTTGCCGAGACTGGGAATTGTTGGGACTCGAGCTGCGAAACAATCTTTCTTTAGAGAGTTCTCGGCTGGCAAAAAACTCTACAGCAAAGTTCGCGATCGCGCCGCCTTCGCCAAGGCTACGGTGCCCAAGGAGGACGCGCTCGCTCCCGAAGGCGCGCGACGAGCCGCCCGCACACCGGCAGGCAGGCTGTGCGCTCCCCAGAACGTGCATCGCAACTCTTGTGTTTTTTTAAGACTGGGACGATTGAAAATGCATGAGCAAGAAAATGCGTGTTGTCCAAGTCCCGCGAGCAGGCGGGCCGCTTGAGTTAGTAGAACGTGACGTCCCTGAGCCGGAGCGAGGGTGGGTGCGCGTTAAGGTGGAGGCGTGCGGTGTTTGCCACAGCGATTCGTTAGTCAAAGAAGGACTTTGGCCAGGTATTCAGTATCCGCGTGTGCCGGGACATGAAGTCATTGGTGTTGTCGATGGCGTGGGCGAGGGGGTAAAGCCGTGGCAAACTGGCCAGCGCGTCGGCGTTGGCTGGCACGGTGGTAATTGCGGTTATTGCGATCACTGCCGGCGCGGCGAGTTTTTTGCCTGCACCGTGGCTTTGCTCACTACGGGAATTTCTTTCGACGGCGGCTACGGCGAATACATGGTTGCACCGGCAGAAGCGCTGGCGCTTGTGCCTGACGAACTCTCTGCCGTCGACGGCGCACCGTTAATGTGCGCGGGCGTAACGACCTTCAACGCGCTGCGAAACAGCGGCGCGCGAGGCGGCGATGTGGTCGCTGTGCTCGGGATCGGCGGCCTCGGTCATCTCGGCGTGCAGTTCGCAGCGAGAATGGGATTTAACACCGTGGCGATTGCACGTGGAAAGGACAAGGAAGCATTCGCCAAAAAACTCGGCGCACATCACTACATCGACAGCCAAGCCTCCGATCCGGCGGCAGAATTGAATAAACTCGGCGGCGCAAAAGTTGTGATCGCGACCGTAACGAATGCGGAAGCAATGGCAGCAGTCCTCGGCGGACTTGCGCCGAATGGCGTGCTCATGGTCATTGGCGCAGCAGGACCGCTCTCGGTCGATCCGATCCTGCTGATCGTGGGTCAGCGATCCGTTAAAGGTTGGTACTCTGGAACGTCCATCGATTCCCAAGACACGCTCGAATTTAGTGCGTCGTCGGATGTGCATTCCATGAACGAAATTTTTCCGTTGGAAAAAGCCGCGGAGGCGTACGACCGAATGATGAGCGGGAAAGCACGCTTTCGCGTCGTTCTCGATATCGTCGGCAAATAAACAGATGCAGTAGTGCCGGTAGGGCGAGCAGTCCTCTGCACGCCGGTCGTGCTAAGCG
>JBARMF010000435.1:0-3636 GCA_049802315.1 Candidatus Udaeobacter sp. | reverse complement strand
ATTCCAATCCCAAATCCATTCCGAGCGCGCCGACTGCTTTGTACTGGGGCGATTCGCCCAGGTAGCTGGCTCCTTCAAACACGCCGACATCGAAGGCGATCCCGAAATTATGATTCGAAAAACCGCCCCGCGCGTTGGTCACGATGCGCCCTGGCTTGGTGCGGCCTTGCGCGAAAAGCTCGTTCTGCTCCTCATACGTGCGCAAGCCGGCGATTACCTTAATGGTGATGCCGTGCTGGGCCGCTTTCTTAACTAAAGCCCGCGCATACGGCTGCACTTGGGGCAATAAGGTCGCGATCGCTTTCTCGCTGCGATCATCCACACGATCACGCGCTCCCGCTCGTACTGCCGCCGGTACCGCTACTGACGTCTTACGAGGTGGGCGCGCCTTTCCGCGACAAAGCCGATTATAAATTGCGTTCCACGTCTCCGGCCCGGCAGTACCATCCACCTCCACTCCGAGCGCCTTCTGCACTGCGCTAATTATTTCGGGAAGATCCACTGTTACAAATCGATCGTTTAATTCTTTGGCTCGTTTCTGCAAAAAACCGTGCCAAATGTCACGAACAATTCAGGGAGAATCCTCGACCGCGGATTTGAAAGCCCGGCCGTTGCTTCATCTCCGTTGCAGCACGGATCGGTACGGATAAATCAGAATGCCGATGCTGACAGAACGCCGATAGGTCTCGGAACCACAAAATTGTGTCAATAGTGAGGACTGGCCCCTTCGGGCCTCCTCAGCTACGACAAAGCACTGGAATTCTTGGAAGATTCGTAGCGGTGCTCACGGCGGCGAGCGCCGTTAGGTCCCGCGCCCTACTCGCGAACAGAAAACGAATCACAAACGGTTTCGATCAAGCGCCCATTCCGTTTTCCTGCTGATTCAGCAAGCGCGCAGCGTGCCGCAGTTTTTCGATCGCCTCTCGGTAACTCACTGGCTGCATCGCCGTGAAACCGTGGAAACCGCGCAGCGGAATCACTCGGTCGTGCTCGCCATCGCGGGAGTGCAGCCAAAGTGCCTCAAAATTCAGCGCTGGCGCCTGGAGCAGCCGCAACTCGAACTGTCGGTCGCCCGCGGGCAGCGCCGCGACGGCTTCCAGCGCCCGCGGCAAGAGCTGCAAGTAAGCGCCCGAGGCTGACATCTGGCGCACCTTTTTCTCGTCGTGCGCTACGTCGTAAAAGGCCCGCGGTGTCTCGCGCTCGAATTCGATCACGCGCACGCCCGTTTGTGCTGCGCGCGGATCACCTTCTCGCAGCGCCTCCAACCCTAGCGTGAATACTGGATGCGCGAGTCCGAGCGACCGCCCCTTCGTATCCTCGATCTGCTCCACCGGCAACCCCGCTTTTACCCCGAGCAACGGCCGCTGCTCCCAGATGTGCCGCAGAATTTCCTGATCCACAAGCATCGGAAGGATAAACATAAAATCGATGTGGCTTTTAGTGAAATCAGTGTCCGTCCATGTGCCGGTGCCTTGATACTTGTTGCTGAAGTCAGAAACCGTCAGGTGCGACTTTCCATAAATCGGATCGTCGATGTCGAAGTAGTTATCACCAAACAGCCCTGCCGTGTAACCATAAATCACGCAGAAATGCCCGCCACCACCACTCCACCCGATCCGCGCGCCCACCGGGCGTCCCGCATCGATCTCCGCCTTCACTGCCGCGAAATCGACAGGCCCCGTCACGCTCACGAAATTCTGCGTCCGCTGCAACGCCTTCGCCAGCCACCAGCTCACGTTGCAGGCATCTGGCACCGGCGCATCGCAACAGGTTGTCAGGCTCAACTCCGCGCAAGCGATGTTGCACTGCGACCACCGGCTGAGAAACCAGTAGTAATGCGATACACTGCGCGCCGTCGCCGCCCAGCACCAATTCGACTGCGTCTGCGCCTGCATGTTGAAAGCCAGGCTCTGCGAGAAAAAAAGCCAGTTGTGAAAATCAATCTTCCGCCGCAAAGCGGAATAAGGCTGAGAAGTAGCATGGATGAGATCAGATAAGTTCATGGCGGAGTCGATTTTGTGATTATCGAAATGAGTCAGCTATCGGAACTGCCGTCAACGCGAGGTTAGGCCTTTGGCGGCTCGATAATAGACTGCGCATACCGTAGCTGAGTGGTTTCGTGGTACCTACTGTGACACGTAGTGCAGAACGCAACCAGTTCGAAGAGAAACTCCTCTCCAGCATGAATGTAAGTCGTATGATGGACGTCGGTCGCCCGAGCCGAGCGACAGCCCTCGTAAAGGCCTTGAGCCCGCAATACGACAAGCTGCCGGCGCTGTGCCCACTCGGGTGAACGGAGGTACGCATCGTACTGTGCTCTCCACTTCTTATACGCCCGTTCGTCAGCAACTCGGACGAGTTCCTGCTGCCACTTCTCTCGCTGATCGCGGAATCGAGGACGGATCGTTTGATCCCACTCCGGAACTTTCGCAACGTTGTCGGCTGATAGATGCGCTTTCTTCCGTGCGTTGCCGACTGAGTCGCCACACACGAGGCACTGCTTCTTCAGCTGAAAGCCGCCTTTTGCAATCGGCATCTTGCGAACTTCTGTCTGCAAGTGCTTACAGCTCGTGTATAGGTCCGGAATCGACTCGCGCTCTACCCAAATTAGGATGGCGTGATTAGGCCCAAGAGACATTAGGCGTTGTTGGCGGTGAGTAAGTCATACCAGCCGCGCCATAACACTAGCTCGTCAGCGGCGGCGCCCGGCGGCGGATGTGCGATGACATGAGCGATGAATGCCACAGAACGCTCGCACAAGGGACGCAGGATCTGCAAGACGGGCCATGATTTGGTGTCGGGCGTGTGACGTTAGTCGAGAATATGTTAGATGGGCAATATCCCTGTTGAACCGCTTCCGGTCAGCCGCGTGAATTGGAACCCGAGATGTGGGAAAGGCAAAGTCGGAGCAAAGGACGTCGTCCGATCGACGGTCAGTCGACTCGAAGAAGGCGAGTAGCACCCGCACATGAATGCGAATCGCGAGGAAGATTGACTCCTTGAGGTGCCAGTCATGCTCGTGGTGCTTCGGGATGATAAAGCACTGCTCAATTTCGTAGCGGACGTGTGATAGAATGCCTGCACGTTGAGCATCGGTTGGGATGGCGCTCACAAAAGGCCTAACGACCCCAAGCTCAGCGACAGGCGGAGCGGGCGCGGCTCCTGCGCGGTGGGTCTGCGGGGAGCAGGAGCCGTGACCGCGGAGCCTGTTCGCTGCAGCGCATAGATGGCATGTAAGGGAGCGGGTGAGTTGTTAAACTCACCCGCTCTATGAAAAATACAATCGTTCATCACGAAGGGGCGGCCTCACTCAAGGTCGCCGTTAACAAGATAGGACTTTCCGGCTCGGTCATCAAGATCGGTCTGGATGTGCACGCGCGGATCCACGTTGCGGTAGCGCAAGACGATCAGCTCTTGCCCAAGCCAGCGCGGCGGCTGACGCCGAGCGAGTTCGATCTGTGGCGTGTACACACCGGACGCAACACCGCTGTCCAGCTCGGCCTGACTATTTAACAATTGAGTTCGAGGGGAACAGTTTTGGAACGTGGCGTGTGTCCGGTGCCTAACCTGGTCCGATCGTCGCCAGTGCGACTCGCACCGTCGCTTTAGATTGGACCGCGCCCCGTTCCGCTTCAT
>JBARMF010000434.1:0-1785 GCA_049802315.1 Candidatus Udaeobacter sp. | reverse complement strand
TGCCGATTACCTCGAAAAGAGCCTGGTAGTCACCCTCGTCCCATGCCTTTCTCATCGCCTTAATTCGTTCAAGCGCCCACAGCTTCAGTTCAAACTGCAGCGCCTCTTCCGAAGCGTGTTCGATCAAAGTGTAGCTTGACCCAAACTCCGATTGACGGGAGATCTGTTTGATCCCGAGAATCGCCGGACCCGTATACATGCGGCCCGATGTGCCCAAGTTGGGAAGAAATCGCACTCCTCCCTTTAGGGTTGGTTTGCAGGCGCTCTCGGGCAGAATGACATCGACCGCGAGCCTGTCGGCCACACGATCGCTCATCGCCTTCAATGCGCCTTTCGCCTGCTTCGGTTCGCTCGCGTCAAATGCCAGCCGAAACTGGCAAAAACGATTCGTGCCGATCTTGAGCTTCCGGTAGAGGGATTCACGCGCCCAGCCACGGCAATCGTTGGTGCCAAGGACATGATCCTTGACCACAGCGATGCGCAGGCCGGGTTCCTCGACCATCAGCTTGCAGTCGGAGACGAGGATCGCAAAGTACACGATCGCCGCCTCGGGCCAATGCTGAAAGCGCTCAGCTATCGGGCCGGCGTGCGCCTTATCGACGAAGTAAAACTTGCCATCCTTCGCCGAACCGCTGGCGCCCACTAGCTTGTACTCGACCCCACCGTAATGAAGACTCGCCATGCGGTTTTCGACCACAGACTGCTCATAAGGCGTCAACTCATACGGCACGCTGACGCGCGCGACTCGGATGCCAGGATAGAGCTGACCGAGGAGCTTTCCCTCGAGCGTATCCTTCCGTCCGAGCTTGGTTGGCTTGCGGGTCACTTCACCGGACGCATCAATCCTCAGTTCAAGAATGAGCTGCTGATCGAGTGCCGCGTTTTGTGTCCTGTTCGCTGTCATGTTCTCCTCACTTGTCTGGCGCTTCGAGACGAAGTGATTAGAGACTTGGCTGAACGCCGGTCCTCAATCTCTTCGCCTGGCCGCCCGGGTTAGGGGTGGGGTGTTAGCCGAACCAGGCTTCGAGAGTGCAAACCGGGTCAGCGGAATTCCTCATCGCGCGAGGCGATAAGGCGTCAATGAGGCGACATGAGCCGTATTTCAGGTTTGTCTCCTCTTTGAATCCGAGCTGACCGGTCCTACTTATGTCGGCGCCCTATTTGCGCAGAGGCCGCTTTACCAATGTCGGAGATCCTCCCTGTATCTCCGCTTCCGCCTTGTAGGCGAGAACCGTATAGATCACGCCGTTCTTTGACTGAAAAGCTTTGATCAGAGCCTCACCTTCACTTGCCGCTTCCGCACCAAGCTCGGGGTTCTCAAACGACGATCCGTCCTTGGCGAGAAAGTACCGAACCCCCTCCTCAACTTGCCGGCGAGATTTGCGCGGGTTCCTGGGCTTTGATACCTGCGCCGGTTGAGGCTGCATCTCCGCAACCCGAGCGACCGTAGCTTCCATCACTGGCCTCCTTTGATTTGAGCGGCGCCACTCTCCGGAATAGCATCGGGGGAATTCAGGATCCGGTCGCGGCGCTCGCCGTCGATCGGGCGTTCGCTGTAATCCGCAATCCAGAGCCCGTCCGGGTTCACATCCGAACGCTTGTCCGCAATGAGGCGCACCCGGTATTCGTTGACCAAATGGTCGGTTGTCTCTGTTCCGTTGGTCAGATGATGAACGTCTTTCACGCCATAGACCAGATAAGTGAGCGGCTCACCACTGACCGCTTCGATCTCGCGCAGATGGAACGCGGACTGGATTTGGCCATCATCGATCTTGCCGCGCGTAT
>JBARMF010000433.1:0-2090 GCA_049802315.1 Candidatus Udaeobacter sp. | reverse complement strand
CTGCGACGCGGCGAAGGTACCCTCGACGACATTGACCACCTTGGCAGCCGGCGTGTCCGCACTGTGGGCGAATTACTGGCTAACCAGTGCCGGGTCGGTCTTGCTCGCACCGAGCGTCTCGTCAAGGAACGAATGACTCTGTTCGACATAAACGTCGATGGGATGACGCCGCAAAAGCTCATTAATCCCAAAGCGCTCAGCGCGGTCATCAGGGATTTCTTCGGTCGGTCACAGCTGTCGCAATTCATGGATCAGACGAACCCGCTCGCAGAATTGACGCACAAGCGTCGTTTGTCCGCTTTAGGCCCGGGCGGTTTGAGCCGTGAGCGCGCCGGCTTTGAAGTGCGCGACGTTCATCCGTCGCATTACGGCCGCATTTGTCCGATCGAGACGCCCGAAGGCCCAAACATTGGGTTGATCAGCTCAATGAGCACCTTCGCGCGCATCAATGAATTTGGTTTTATCGAAACACCGTATCGCAAGGTGACGAACGGCCGGGTCACGGACGAGATCGAGTATCTCACTGCTGACCGTGAAGAGAACTTCCTCGTCGCGCAGGCAAATGCGCCTATCGATGGCCGCGGTCATTTCACCGGTGAAAAAGTTTCGGTGCGTTACCGTGGCGATTTCCTCGAAGTCGATCCGTCGAAGGTGAATTACATGGACGTCTCGCCGAAGCAACTCGTTTCGGTAGCGGCCGGCCTCATCCCGTTTCTAGAACACGACGACGCGAACCGTGCGCTGATGGGTTCCAACATGCAACGCCAGGGGGTACCGTTGATTGTTTCTGAAATGCCGCTGGTTGGCACTGGTCTTGAAGAAAAGGTTGCGCGCGATTCGCACGCAGTTGTTCTGTCGGTTGACAGCGGCAAGGTCGCTTCGGTCACGGCCGACCAAATTGTCGTCACAAAGGACGGCCATTTGCCCGAGAGCAAAAAGAAAATAAAGACCGATTCCGAGTCCGGCACCTACGTTTACGAGCTCCGCAAATTCATGCGGTCGAACGCCGGCACCTGCGTGAATCAGAAACCGATCGTTCGCAAAGGCCAGCATGTGAAGCGCGGCCAAGTCATCGCCGATGGGCCGAACACCGATCGTGGTGAACTGGCGCTCGGCCGCAACGTCCTCGTCGCGTTCATGCCGTGGAACGGTTACAACTTCGAGGACGCGATCATGATCTCGGAGAAGACCGTGAAGGAAGATATTTACACGTCCATTCACATCGATGAGTTCGAGATTGGCGCGCGCGATACAAAGTTGGGCCCAGAGGAAATCACACGCGATATCCCCAATGTAAGCGAAGAGGCTTTACGCAATCTGGGTCCGGACGGCGTCGTGCGGGTCGGTGCAGAGGTGAAGCCGGGAGATATTTTGGTTGGGAAAATCACGCCGAAAAGCGAGACGGAACTGGCTCCGGAAGAGCGGCTGCTTCGGGCCATCTTTGGAGAGAAAGCCGCCGATGTAAAAGACACGTCACTTACCGTGCCTTCGGGAACGTACGGCATCGTGATGGACGTGAAGGTTTCATCCCGCCGCGAAGTTTCACGGGAGAAGCTTACTCCGGCGGAAACTAAACGGCAGCTGAAGGGCATCGGCGAAGACCATAAACGCAAGAGAGAGGGGCTTATTGAGCAGCTCACCGATTCACTGTCCAACGTCTTGCTGGGCGAAAAAATTCCTCTCGACGTCGTAAACGCGAAGAGCGGTGAAATCATCATCCCGGCCAATCGCAAGATCACGAAAACGCTTTTGCGAAAACTAGCGACTGCCCACGATCACATCGAGATCGATCCCAGCCCGATTCGGAATAGGATCCGGGAAATTATTGGCGGGTACGAACACAAGTTCGCCGAACTGGAGCTCGAAAAAGATCGCGCGACCGATCGCGTGGAAAGCGGCGAGGAGATCGAACCGGGAATCATCAAACAGGTCAAAGTTTACATCGCCAGCAAACGCAAGCTCAGCGTTGGCGACAAAATGGCGGGCCGTCACGGCAACAAAGGCGTTGTGGCGCGCATCGTGGCCGAGGAAGACATGCCTTACCTCGCGGACGGAACACCGGTTGAAATCGTGCTTAACCCGTTAGGCGT
>JBARMF010000432.1:0-4914 GCA_049802315.1 Candidatus Udaeobacter sp. | reverse complement strand
GTGCGTGTTTGTCGATTAGCATCGGAGCATTCTAGGGGGTTTCCGTGAAACGCCAAATTCCGCTGGCTGAGAGTCCGGATCGAAGCGAAGAAGTTCTGATGCAAAAAATTACTCCATTCCTGTGGTTTGATGATAAGGCCGAGGAGGCCGCGAACTTTTACACGTCGCTCTTCAAAAATTCGAAGATCGGCAGAATTCTTCGCAATCCCGAAGAAGTAGCAGAAAAAACCGGTCGTCCCGTCGGATCGGTGCTGACGATTGAATTCGAAATCGAAGGCCAGAAGTTCGTCGCTCTTAACGGCGGCCCGCTTTTCAAATTCAATGAATCCATCTCTTTTGTAATAAACTGCGAAACGCAGGAGGAACTGGATTATTTTTGGGAGAAGCTCACCGCAGACGGCGGCGAGGAATCGGCTTGCGGCTGGCTCAGAGACAAATTTGGTCTTTCGTGGCAAATCACACCGACTGTGTTGATCGATATGTTGCATGACAGCGATGAGGAGAAATCCGGACGCGTGATGCAAGCGATGCTTCAAATGCAGAAGATCGATATCAAAGCGCTGAAAGAGGCTTATGAGCGGTGATTTGGGTCGAGCACAGCTTTGATTTAGACGAATAAGCACGCAAATAAGTTTCGCTTCCATTCGCGTCATTCATGTGTTTCGTGACTGAAATTCACATATGAGCAGCGTTCGAGTTTTAGTCGGAACAAGAAAAGGCGCGTTCGTCCTTACGTCGGATGGCGCGCGCAAACGATGGAAGGTCAGCGGCCCGCATTTCGCGGGCTGGGAAATCTACCATATGAAAGGATCGGCCGTTGATCCAGACCGGATCTACGCCTCTCAGACAAGTGCCTGGTTTGGACAGATCATCCAGCGGTCAGATGACGGCGGCAAAACCTGGAATCCGCCCGGCACAAAGCCGGAGGATTTGATGACGTCGGACGGTATGCCGAAGGGCGAAAGCAATATGTTCGTTTACGACGCTTCACCTGAAACGGGGAAACCACTGACGACCCACCAGTGGTACGACGGCACGCAGCATCCCTGGGAGTTCAAGCGCGTGTGGCATTTGGAACCATCCCTGCACGATCCCGATCACGTTTATGCCGGCGTAGAAGATGCCGCGTTATTTCAATCAAAAGACGGCGGCAAATCGTGGCAGGAATTGGCCGGACTTCGAGGCAACGACACCGGTCCGAAATGGCAGCCGGGCGCGGGCGGGATGTGTTTGCACACTATTCTTCTCGATCCGAACATTCCCGAGCGAATTTCCATAGCAATTTCGGCTGCCGGCGCATTTCGCACTGACGATGGCGGGAAAATGTGGAAGCCGATCAATCGCGGGCTGCACTCGCAATACATTCCGGACCCGAACGCGGAGGTCGGTCACTGCGTGCATCGGATCGCGATGCATCCTTCGCGCCCAAACACGTTGTTCATGCAAAAGCACTGGGACGTGATGCGCAGCGATGATGCGGGCGGTTCCTGGCATGAGGTCAGCGGTAATTTGCCGAGCGATTTTGGATTTCCTATCGACGTTCATGCCCATGAACCGGAAACAATTTATGTCGTACCGATCAAGAGCGATTCGGAGCATTACCCGCCCAGCGGCAGATTGCGCGTGTATCGCAGCCGGACAGGTGGCAACGATTGGGAAGGCCTAACGAAAGGTCTGCCTCAACGGAATTGTTACGTGAACGTGTTACGCGATGCGATGTCGGTCGATTCGCTCGATCCTTGCGGCGTTTATTTCGGAACTACCGGCGGCCAGGTCTACGCCTCGGTGGATGCCGGCGATAAATGGAAGGCGATCGTGCGCGATTTGCCTGCAGTGCTCTCGGTAGAAGCGCAAACACTGCCATGATTCGCGTAATTCTTCCGCCTAACTTGCGTACGCTGGCGCACGTAGACGGGGAAGTAGAACTTGAGCTCAACGGAACGCTGACTCAGCGCTCGCTGCTGGACGCGGTTGAAGCGAAATATCCGATGTTGCGCGGGACAATGCGTGATCATGTGACGCAGGTTCGCCGGCCAATGGTCCGTTTTTTTGCGTGCGGAGAAGATTTGTCGCATGAATCGCCCGATGCGTTGCTGCCTGACGCGATTGCGAATGGGACAGAACCATTCCTGATCATCGGTGCAATTGCCGGCGGATAGAAAACAGCGGCAATTTTGCATGGGGTCCTGTTCGATGCGTCCCAAAGGTCGCAGCGCTTGATTGCACGGCTCACGCGCAACCGATATGCTCCGGCGCATGTCTGGAAAAGCGGAAGCAATTCAACAGGCCGAAAACACGCAGTCTTTCGGGAGCGCGATCCGCGCCGAATTTCCGCTGCTCATCGGGTTGGTAACGGTCGCGATTTTTCTCGTGGTCGGAAGCCGGCTGGACGAACTCACCACGCATGCCGTACCTCTACTCGGTGTCTTTGTGTGGCTTTTTGCCGTGATCCTTTGGTCGGCCATGTGCGTAGTGCGGCATGCCGATTGTCTAGCGATCAAACTTGGCGAGCCCTACGGAACTTTGATCCTCACCCTCTCAGCGATCAGTATCGAGGTCGTAATGATTTCCACAGCGATGTTACATGGTGCGAACAATCCAACGCTCGGACGCGACGCAATTTTCGCTGTGATCATGATCGCACTCGGCGGCCTTGTAGGTCTGTCTTTGATGCTTGGCGCGCTGCGATATCGCGAACAGCATTACAACATCCAAGGTGTGAATGCGTACCTCAACGTGATCATGGCCCTGGCTGTGCTCGGTCTGGTGCTGCCAAATTTCACTGTCTCGACCAGCGGCCCAACCTTTTCTACGGAACAGGAAATCTTTTTCGCGTCGGTGTCACTGTTGCTTTACGCGGTCTTTCTGCTCATTCAGACGCTGCGACACCGGGGCTATTTCCTGGATGTAAAAGAAACCGTGACGAAGCATTCGCCGCATCATTTGCTACGCGTGCGGTCCACGGGTTTTCATGCGGTGGTGCTGCTCTTGTACTTAGCTGCCGTTATTTTCCTTGCGGAGAAATTCGCCATTCCCTTGGACAACAGCATCGAGCAATTTCATATGCCACAGGCATTTGGCGGAGCGGTCATCGCTGCGCTGGTGCTCTCTCCGGAAGGACTGGGCG
Source organism: Candidatus Udaeobacter sp. (assembly GCA_049802315.1). Classification (GTDB taxonomy): domain Bacteria; phylum Verrucomicrobiota; class Verrucomicrobiia; order Chthoniobacterales; family UBA10450; genus Udaeobacter. The sequence goes on along the minus strand of JBARMF010000432.1, from coordinate 1,787 downwards.
GGATCGCCGCCAGTCTGCACAACCAACTGCAGCGTTCGATAAACATTTTGTTCGGGTCAGTGCTCGCCACCATCGGGTTGACGATTCCGGCAGTGCTGATGATCGGATTGCTGACAAAACGGCCGGTCGCGCTTGGTGTACAGGGTGGCAACCTGCCTCTGCTGCTTCTAACGCTGGCTGTGAGCGTGGTTACGTTCGCGAGCCGGAAGACCAACGTTTTGCAAGGCTGCATTCATTTGCTGCTCTTCGCGGTTTTCGTGCTGCTGATTTTTGCGCCTTAACAAACTAGCCGACCACGACGGCGTGCCCAGGGTCTTATGTCGCTCTATGCATCACGACAGCGTCGGGCCGTTGTTCGACGACTTTGAATCCAAATCGCTCGTAGAGACGCAACACCGGTTTACCAGCCACGAACCTGACCGAGATCGTAGAGTGATCGGGATTTGCGCGGACCAATTGCGTCAGGAGAGCCGTGCCGATGCCATGCCTGCGATGCTCCGGTTTTACCGCTAGCGCAAGCTCCGGTGAGTCGTCGGATTTATCCGTCGGGCGTCGGAGCCATGCTGCGCCCAGCAAAGCCCGATTTTTTTTGTCGTGCGCAACAAATCCAGTATCGCCGGCGCGGCCCCAGCCTTCCACGTAACGCGAAATCTCTGGGCGACGTACGACGTCGCGAGAAAGCTGTTCGTTTTTTCCAGCCGCGGATAAGCCGTAATACAACATCTCCCAAAGAATGGGTTCATCCTGATGTGTAAGCGGGCGAATCTCGTGATCCATTGAACCGGAAAACTGCATTACTATAGCCAGCACGCGCAAATACGAAACTTCGCAACGCTCACGGGTTTGACACTATCGTTCCCATCCATGATAAGTTTCACTGTGGGAGCATGATGTGACGCGAACATCTTGCCTCGAAACAATCTGAGAAATCGCAGTTGACGGGCGTACACTTCATGCTAGTGTGCTGGTCCCGCGCGAAGCGGGACTCCTTAACTTTGGAGTGTGTTCTACGTACATTTTGGGACTGCAAATTGGCTCAATTTTGTCCCGCTTAAACCGTTGTTGCTTTAGCAAGAGCGGTCCACAGCGATCAAGATTGAGTTTTTTTGTCGTCTCGAATGTACGGAAGAGCTGGTTCTTTGACATCTACATACAGGGTAGTAAGAAAATACAACTTTAAGAGCTGAGTCTGAAATCAAGTCGCTGCCGCAAGGCAGCGAGAGAGTTTCAGTTATCAAAGAATCTCGGTCGAAAGACCGTACAGATTGATCAAGCTACAAAGAGCGCATCATGGATGCCTTGGTGCCAATAGGCGATGAAGGACGTGGTAAGCTGCGTTAAGCTACGGTGAGCGGCAAACACGCTTTGACCCGTAGATTTCCGAATGGGGTAACCTGAGCAGGATAATACTTGCTCGAGTTTCTGTGAATTCATAGCAGGAACATCGCGACACCCGGTGAAGTGAAACATCTCAGTAACCGGAGGAAGAGAAAGCGAATGCGATTCCGTCAGTAGTGGCGAGCGAAAGCGGAACAGGCCAAACCCAGCTACTTCATGTGCTTTGAACCCACTGATTCGATTAGAACGCCGCAAGCGTTCAAATCGCTCCTTTCCGAGGAGCGGCAATCGAAACATTAGGGCAGAGCATAAGAAGTAGCTGGGGGTTGTAGGAGCCCAACGTGGTAGTGCAAAGGTTAGGTGAAGCTTCTGGAAAGCTGCGCCATAGAGGGTGACAGACCCGTAACCGAAAACCCGCGCACGCCTAGGGATTTCCTGAGTAATACGAT
>JBARMF010000431.1:0-3353 GCA_049802315.1 Candidatus Udaeobacter sp. | reverse complement strand
GCGCTGCCCGCGCACAGCCTCCACCATTCAGACCACGTCGATGCTTTAGAATAATTAGCGCCACCAAATCCAATCAGCTGTGCAATTCGAACCAGGCAGGTTTCAGATGGGCCAGCGGCTCTTTTAGTTTCGCGAGCTCTGCGGCTGGTCCGTGGACTTCGATGCGAATCAGGTCGGCCATCGCCAGCGCCTGCGCGAGCATCGCACCCACGTTTTCCAGGTGCACCAGCAGCGCTTCGGCGTTGACGTAGCCTTCGCGGCAGAATACTTCGTCGCCGTTGATCGTGAACTCATAGAAAAGATTACCCGTTTCGTTCCGCGTCTTGGCCGAAAACTCCGGCAGGATCGCCTTCAAATACGGCATCTTATCGGAAGGCACCTTGAAGTAGGGATGCAAACTGACGAATCTCGAAAGCTGATTCATACCTTGATGGTAAACCTTTCCGGGATGCGGAGCGAGACGAGACGCGCGTTCAATAAATGCCTGCCACGAGCTTTCTCAATCGGATTCGTTTTTACTTGTAAGTGCCAGTTCATTGCTAAAGCACACTGCCGGACGTACTCTGGCGAACGGAAAAATGCCGTATCCGGTATCCGAATTGGAGGCGTCTACGAATCAAGTACAAGTCGAGCAGAAGAACTATCAGATGCCGCCCCAGGATGGGTTTAGCGTCGCACATTTTCTCACCGTCGCCGACATCGAACGGTCGGTTCGATTTTACGAAACGGTCTCCGGAGGTCGCATTCTAAGCAAAGGCGACAGCAGCGACGCACCGGGGTACATCCAGATCGCGAACACATGGCTCATTGTCAACGTCGGGGGCGGTCCGACACCCGACAAACCATCGGTAACGCTCAGCGTCCCCGCCAACCCCGATTCAGTCAGCAGCTTTATGAATATCCGCGTTGCAGATATTCAAGCGTGCTACGAACTATGGCGAAATCGAGGAGCCGAGTTTATCACGGAGCCGAAGGACAAGTACGGCGAGACACGCTGCTACATTCGCGATCCTAATGGTTATATTATAGAGGTTGGGCAAAGTAAGCCGGACTTCACCTACGGCTAAACGGCAATCAAAATAGCGCTCCTTTGGTCCGCCCGTCGATGAGGAGCAACGCAAGCAAACGGAAGTCAGAAAGGAACCTATGAAATCCGAAAGGGATGGTATCAATCCGGCAGTCAAGGCGAGCGGAACAGGTTGCGTCGAATGCTTGGAGCGGGGCGGATGGTGGTTTCATCTTCGCCGATGTACCGAATGCGGCCACGTCGGCTGCTGTGATAATTCACCAAGTCAACATGCATCGAAACATTGCGCCGCTACGGGTCACCCGATTATCACGAGTTTCGAGGCGGGCGAGCGGTGGTTTTACGACTATCGCACAGAGGAATTCTTCACCGGCCCGACGCTGCCCGCTCCTCACTCGCATCCGTTGGATCAACCGACGCCCGGACCAGCCGGACGGGTGCCTTCAAACTGGCAAACGCTGCTTCACGAATAGGGGCGGCGCTGTTCGGCTGAGTGATCACGCATGAAACGCACGTATTTTCCCGGTATCACTGACATTGTCGTCGTCACGGATCCGGCAGAGATCCGGACAATTTCAAACGATTCAAGATTGGACCGGGACTTCGTAGGACATGGTCCTGTTCGCAACGTGCAGCTTCTCCGGAAAATGCTCCGTATTTTCTCGGTCAACGGCAAATTATTCCCAACTATGCGGGCGCGCACCGACCCCCACCGCGCCGCCGCGCAAGACGAACTGTGGTTGAGACTAAACGTCAAGGCCGACGAGGTGAAACACGGACCCGCTCAATTGGAGCCCCTGGCCGAATGGGTCAGAGGGATCGGAACTGCGGAAACGCTCGGTCTGCTTGTGCAGCAGAGCATAGGAAGATTGTTCGTGGAAACGTTCACGGCCACTGAGGAGAGTTCGGCAGCGGCCTCTATGGTGCTTGAGGCTGCAAGCTCTTCCAATGTCCTGAGAATGCTGGGGTGGCGCATCAGCGGCAGGCTGGAACGGGCCAAGACGCTTCTTGCTTCCATGGTGAATGGCGATCTGGCTGGCGTTATCGCACTAATTGCAGCTCGGCAGCTCATTGTTGATGGCCTGCATAAAATGCGGCAGCTCGCTGCCGACCCGGCGCTTCGATCTTCAATAACGACGGACGCTGCCGTGGACGAATGCCTCTTGGCACCACCCACTGTTGTACGCCAGGCAAAAACCTCCGGCGAGATCGGCGGTTGTCCCTTTAAAAGAGGCTCGCTCTTCATCCTTGAGCTGGGAAGCGCGAGCAAAGGCGCAGCGAATCGTGACCTCGTCTTCCTCAGTCAGAGTTGGAGCCGCTGTCCCGCCGAAAAGTGGGTGCCTGCGCTATTGGAAGGCGTGTGGACGCGTGTCGAAGCTTCGTCTCGTTAGGTCACGCATGAAGCGGCTTTTGATCTTCGTTATGGGTATTCTGCCCGTTGTGACGCAGCGAGCGATTGGACGATTGGGGTCGATTGGGCGATTGGCGTCAGCTAACATCTCTTGACCGGCGAAGCTCTTTGAAGCGAATCATCGTCGCGAGCAATCGATAGCAAGCTCTGACCGTTGTTGATCCCTTTAATCCCTTGCTAACCCTTATGTCCGCTCGAAAACCTATGCTATACGTGATTCACGTATAGCATCAATTCACGTTTGTTCGGTGATTGTTGAAGACGCAACTCGCAGTTAGCCTCCGACGAGAATGAGACATCTCTTAGTCGCTGCCACTCTCGCCGCCGCGCTCCCTTTCTCTGGCTTGCCAGGTCAATTCGAAAAGATTGCTCCCGCGGCGAAAGGGCGCGTCGGCGTCGCGGTCCAACTGCTCGAGTCGGGTGAAACGGCCAGCCTTCACGGCGACGAGCATTTCCCGATGCACAGCGTTTACAAGGTGCCGATCTCGATGGCGGTCTTGCAGCGCGTTGACCGCGGGGAGCTCAAGCTCGACCAACTCGTGAAAGTAGTGCCGGCCGATTTCACGCGAAAAGGAATGTATAGCCCGGTGCGCGATAAACATCCGGACGGTACCGAGCTGACCATTGCGGAACTTCTCCGCTACACCATTTGCGAGAGCGACGGCAGCGCCAGCGATGTGCTCATGAAACTCATCGGCGGTCCGGGCAGTGTCATGGCCTTCCTGAAGGAAATTCAGGCACCGGACATACAGGTTGTTAACTCTGAGAAGGAAATCGGCCGCGACTGGGAAACGCAGTATCGAAACTGGGCGACTCCCAAAGCCGCGGTAGCCCTCCTCGTGGCCTTGCAATCTCAGCGTGGCCTCTCGCGGGAAAGCCAGGCCCTGCTGCTGAAGTTGATGACCGAAGCCATCC
>JBARMF010000430.1:0-3607 GCA_049802315.1 Candidatus Udaeobacter sp. | reverse complement strand
CGTAGATGACGCTTCTTGTCGCTTTGGCATTGGCGACCGCGGTCAAGTTACGCCCCGTGCTTGCTTCGCTGGTTACTTCGGGAAAGAAACGATTAACCGTGCTTATCGGTACGACTACCTTGCGAGGAAGCGTGGAGTCGGACGCCTGGGTAGAACTGTTGGCAGGCGATGGCGATTGTCCGTCTGCAATCAGGGAGAGAAAATCAATTACGGCAATCAATACTGCCGCGAATTTTGTCAGCCTTGGCCAATTCTGCATGTCGCTATTGTTACGCTCGCACGTTGATGATTTGCCAGAACATATTCATGACCATCCGTAGCGCGTGATCACGGAACGATCATCGCGGTGCGCAAACGATAATCCTCTTGCACAGGCAGTGTCTTCTGATTCACAATCGGTGTCCTGTTAAAAACGAAAGGATCACTTATGCCAATTGGAGCTTCTCTCCACATCGGTCTCAACGCCGTCGATCCAAAACAATATAGCGGGTGGGATGGACAACTCACCGCGTGCGAGTTCGACGCAAACGACATGCAAGCGCTGGCGAAAACCCAGGGTTTCACAAAAGTAACCAAACGCCTAACAAAAAAGGCGACTCGCAATCGGGTCCTGGCCGACATCAAATCCGCCGCGTCGAAACTGAAAGGGAACGACATTTTCTTTCTTACCTATTCGGGGCACGGCGGCCAGGTGCCGAATACCGGGAACGATTTAGAGCCGGACGGCTTCGATGAAACCTGGTGTCTGTACGATGGCGAACTCATCGATGACGAGCTTTACGTCGCGCTGAAGCAATTCGTTAAGGGCGTGCGAATCTTTGTGCTGTCGGACAGTTGCCACAGCGGCACAGTGCTGCGCGCGATTCAGTTTTCTGCGCTCGGCGTGACACCAGTGCGCCCACGTATGATGCCGCGCGACGTCGCGCTGCGCGTTTACATGGATCACCAGAAGTTCTACGACAAACTCCAGCAACGCAGCTCCGGTTCGCACACGCGGATGCGCGCCACGGCGCTCTTGATTTCTGGATGTCAAGACAACCAGACGAGCTCAGATGGCGATCGCAACGGTTTGTTCACCGAAACGGTGCTTGCTGTTTGGAAAAACGGAAAATTCAAGGGCGACTACCGCGGTTTCCACAAATCGATCGTGAAACTGATGCCACCGACGCAGACGCCAAATTTCTTCACCGTCGGACCGGCCAACTACCCGTTCGAAGAACAGGAGCCGTTTACGGTGTGATTGGATGAAAATTCTCCTGGTTCACGGAGTCGGCCACCAGGAGCGTCCCGACAATCAGCCGTGGGAACGCCCATGGGAAGAGGCGATCACCGCCGGGATCCAGTATTTCGACCCTGCGTCTGCGCCGACCTATGAGCGCTTCGATTACGACAGTTTATTCTCCGGAAAAATTAATCTGTTCACCGACGTAAGCGCGGCGGCGAACCTCGGGTTCGCGCCAGTCGGAGCAGCCATCGACGACGCGGCTCAGACCGTGTCCGGCTGGTTTCGTCCGAGGCGCGGGTTGTTAGATTGGGCAAAACCTGTCGCCGAAGCGGCCGATGGCTGGCACGCAGGCATGGTGGCGGAGTGGGACCAGAACGCCGCGTTGCGCGCCGCGTTGCGCAAACGTTTGATCGAGCGAATCAATGCGTTCAAACCTGACGTGATCATGGCGCACAGCCTCGGGAGCGTCATTTGTTACGACGCATTTTCGCATGAGGACAAAAACGCGTGTGCGGGCCGCTATTTAGTGACCTTCGGTTCACAAATCGCCAATCCGTTCCTCAAAGCCGCGCATTTCGACAACAAGATTGGCGGCGTTAATCAGAAGTATTGGTTTCATCTGTTTAACAAAAGCGATCCGGTTCTCGCTCATCGGATCGTCGATCGTGTTCCGAATTTTGAGGAAATTTCCTGGGACGACGCGGTTGCCGGCCATGATGCGGTCGTCGACTTGGACAAATTGCCCGGTCACGCTGGTTATCTCCAGCGTGATTTGACGTGGCAACGCGTTTATCGCGTACTCGGGCAACGGCCCGGTGTCCGCGCTTTGGCCAGCCGCAGCGCGCAATTCCAGCGCACGGTGCAACAACGCCGGCGGCGCGCATTGCTTGTCGGCATCAACAATTATCCTGATCCGGCATCGCGACTCGAAGGTTGCGTGAACGACGTGTTTCTTATGAGCAGTGTGTTACAGGAAATCGGGTTTGACGCTGACGATATCCGAGTAGTGCTTGACGAACGCGCCACGGCTGCGGCGATTCGCGAGCGGATCGACTGGCTGCTTGATGGCACAGCCGATGGCCACGAACGCGTGCTTTATTACAGTGGCCACGGCGCACAGTTACCGGCCTACAACGCGGCTGAGAAAATCGATCATGTCGATGAATGCCTCGTGCCGTACGATTTTCATTGGACGAAAGACAGCGCTATTACCGACGACGATTTTCTGCGCTACTACAGCGCGCTTCCTTACGCGGCAAAATTTTTTGCCGTGTTCGATTGCTGCCACTCAGGTGGCTTGACCCGGGATGGGGCGCGGAAAATTCGTGCCATCACTCCTCCGGATGATATTCGCCATCGAATGTTGCGCTGGAACAAAGCGGAACAAATGTGGGAGGAGCGCGACTTGAGGAATCTCAACCCCGATTTCGGTGGTAGCCGCGACCTCCGTCAAAAATACATGGGGTGCAACGGCGTCACGAAAAAACTGGGTACCGCAATGAGTCTCCGCGAGAACCAAAGTGCGACGCAGTACCGAAAAGCGCCGCGCGAACGGCGCGGCCCGTACATGCCGGTCGTGCTAGCCGCCTGCGAGGAGGGAGGCTACGCGTATGAATATCATCATGGCACGATCGGGTATGGTGTGTTCACCTACGCGTTGGCCAAGGAATTTCGCAAAGCGCAGGCGGCGCGTGAGACCGATGTCTCGTTCACCGAGCTGAGCGATCGTGTGAACGCGACGATGAAAACGTTACGCTACGATCAAACCTGTGATGTCAAAGGGCCGAAAGCGGGGTGTGGCGCGCCTGTGTTGGGACCACCGTCAAAAACGCGCTCTCGTTAGGCTGTAGCCGCCTGGCTGTGCGAGGCGGCTACAGCAACAGCACCTATCGCACGTCTCGTAGAGACGCGGCTACAGCGCCATCTATAATTGGATCGCTTTCATCGCGCTCAACCGATTTACTTACCGACGTACCAAACTGAGGACACTCTTATGCCATTAACTCGCCGCAATTTTCTCATCCGTGGTTCGTTGTCGCTGGCTGCGGGAGCGTTTTCGTCGGCGCTAGTCGAAGCCAAAACCAGGGAAAACGTTCCTGCCGATTTCAAAGACTGGGAATCGGTGCGCCGGCAATTTGAACTGGCTCCTGGTTACATTCATCTCGGATTGTTTTTTCTGGCTTCCCACCCGAGGCCTGTTCGTCAGGCGATAGAGCAATACCGGGCGAAGTTAGATGCAAATCCGTTGCTTACCGTTGAGGACGCGATTTTCGTGCAGACTAACGAGAATATCCCGGTGCAGGTCTGCCGCGCCATCGCCAACTACATCGGCGGCGATTCGCAGGACATCGCGCTGACGCAAAATACGACGACGGGTCTGGC
>JBARMF010000429.1:0-4504 GCA_049802315.1 Candidatus Udaeobacter sp. | reverse complement strand
CCGTGCTCGCCAATTCAGGTCACGATAAGTCAGAATGAGATTTCATGAAACGTCGCTACGAGGTTCGAGAGGTTCTCGTGAAGGTTTCTTTCATCGGAGCGACACAATTGTTCGCGACGATCGGGATTGCACTTGGCCGCGATGACCCTCCTCCGTCGCCGGTGAGGCCGTGGGCGCCACCGGCGCTGCCAAGATATGAACGAGAACTTCGCCAATACCAACCGACTGAAGCTGATTGATCGCCGTGGCGGCGAGGGCGCGGTCTTTCAGCCGACCTACGGCGATCTTCGACTGAGTTTTTTCTGGGATTCACTGCGAAACAATCCGCGTTTCGAAGCCTTGGTCGACCGGCTTGCCACGACCGACACTCACTAAAACGCCGCCTGCCGGCGCAGACTGGTGCCGCAAAATGGTCTTCTGTCGACACCAACGAACACGCCGACCGGGATTTTGTCTTTACTCGCGGGCGCGAGATTGATAGCAGTGAAACAGCAGCTACCGAAAAGTTCACAAGATGAAATCGCGGATTGACACGCGTGACCGCTTGGTAGCTGCAACGTGCACTCAGTCGCTGACAGCGCGCCGAGAAGGGAAAGCGAAGATGTAAGGTCCGTACGATGCAGACGTCGAATACTCTGGATCCGCAGTCGCCTCAGGCGCGCGCGATTTATGATTTGGCGATCCCTTCGACGATCATTTTCGCTCTCATTTTTGTCATCGTAACCGGCACAATTATCTATGCGATTCTGCGCTTTCGCGGGCGCGCGGGCGAGCCCGACCCGAAGCAAATCGCGGGTAACAGGAACGTCGAAATCGCGTGGACGATCATTCCGTTCCTGATCGTCATTCTTCTTTTAGTCATGACATTTAGCGCGATGAATCGCGCTGATCCGCCGCCGGCGCCTTCACCGGACCTGATTGTAACCGGACACCAATTTTGGTGGCAGGTGGATTATCCGGCGTCGGGAGTTACAACTGCGAACGAGATTCACATTCCGACGGGGAAACCTTTGTCAGTGCGGCTGGAGTCAAAGGATGTCTTACACGAATTCTGGGTGCCGGAATTGACTCGGAAAATGAGCAATGTGCCGGGTCAGCCTAACCACATCTGGATACAAGCGGACAAACCGGGCACCTACATTGGCCAGTGCTCGGAATTCTGCGGCACGCAACATGCCTGGATGCGCATCCTGGTTGTGGCCGAGGAACCCTCCAAGTTTGAAGAATGGCAACGTGCTCAGTTACAACCAGGCCAGGCAGCGATAAGTGATACTACCGCAAAAGGGATTGCGCTGTTTCAAACATCAACCTGCATCAACTGCCATGCTATCCGCGGAGTAGCTGGAGCGGATTTGCGGGTCGCGCCGGACCTGACACACGTTGGCAGCCGCAAACAACTTGGTGCGGGTATTCTGGAAAACACGCCGGCGAACATGCGCCTGTGGCTGAAAAGTCCGCAGCACATCAAGCCAGGCGCGCTCATGCCAGACTTTAGTTTCACCGACGAGCAGCTCGATCAACTATCGGCGTATCTGTCGACGCTACAATGAACGGCGCCACTACTATCGCAGAGTTCCGGGAGGCAGTCCTGGATCCGGCCAAGCGCGCGCACTATCGCCTCGCGTGGCTTTCCACCGTTGATCACAAGCGGATCGCCGTTCTCTACATGCTAACCGCTTTGGTCTTTTTTGTAATCGGCGGAGTCGAAGCGCTTTTCATACGCTTGCAGCTGGCAGTTCCTAACAATCACTTTCTCGCTCCCGACACGTTTAATCAACTCTTCACCATGCACGGCACGACGATGATCTTTCTCGTCGTGATGCCGGTGTTATTTGGTTTGGTCAATTACGTGCTACCTCTGCAGATCGGAGCGCGCGACATGGCTTTCCCGCGTCTCAACGCGTTTGGTTTCTGGTGTGTGCCGTTTGGTGGAATTCTTTTGCACTTCAGCGTGCTAGCCGGCGGCGCTCCCGCGGTCGGCTGGTTCTCCTACGCACCTTTGAGCGAGACGCCCTATTCCTCATCGCCCGGGGTCGACTATTGGGCAGTGGCTATTTTCGTACTGGGTATCGGTTCACTTAGCTTCGCCATCAATACCATCGCGACAGTTATTTCGCTGCGCGGTCCGGGAATGACGATGCGTCGCCTTCCGCTCTTTACCTGGATCAATTTCGTTAACGCGTTCATCATTATTTTCGCTTTGCCAGTCTTGAACGCCGGGCTGGCGATGATCCTGATCGATCGCCAGCTGCAGGGCCATTTCTTTCTACCAATTGGCGGAGGTTCAGCCGTTCTGTGGCAACATATCTTTTGGGCGTTCGGTCACCCAGAAGTTTACATCCTGGCCCTTCCCGCATTCGGAATCGTCTCCGAAATCATTCCGGTTTTTTCGCGGAAACCGATTTTCGGCTACGAATTTGTTGCTGCCTCGAGTGTAGCCATAGCAGTCCTAAGTCTGGGCGTTTGGGGACATCACATGTTCACCGTCGGGATGGGGCGTCCACTCGATGTGTTCTTCGCCATTTCCTCGATGCTAATTGCAATTCCAACTGGCGTAAAAGTGCTGAACTGGACCGCAACAATGCTAGGTGGGCGGATCCGTTTCGATGTGCCGATGTTATGTTGTATCGCGTTTCTCATCCAATTCCTTGTCGCGGGCCTCACCGGAATTAGTCATGCCAGCGTGGCACTCGATTGGCAGACTAAGAACAGCTACTTTCTCGTCGCGCATTTCCACTTCGTCGCCGTAGGCGCAATCGTCTTCGCCGTCCTCGGTGCCATTCAATATTGGTTTCCCAAAATGAGCGGCCGCATGATGTCGGAGTCGTTAGGCAAATGGACCTTCTGGCTCATGGTCATCGGTTTCAACATGACGTTCGTCATTCAGCATTTCCTTGGATTGCTGGGTATGCCGCGGCGCATCTATACCTATCCCGATCTTCCAAACTGGGGCTGGATGAACATGCTCTCGACCGCCGGCGTCTTTTTCATGAGCGCGTCAGCGCTTATTCTGGTTTGGAATTTGGCCACGTCTTTTTTCCGAGGCAAAGCAGCTGGCGATAACCCCTGGGACGCATGGACACTCGAATGGGCTACCACGTCGCCACCGCCGCACGAAAACTTTGTCGCTCTCCCGCCGATCCGAAGCCGGCGTCCGTTATGGGATTTGGCTAACCCTGACCGGCCTGATCAGATTGTAGGCGAGAATAGCGCCACGGTAACTCTTACCGATCACAATAAGGTCGGGATCCTAAGCTTCATTCTTTCCGAAACAGGATTCTTCGGGACGCTTATCCTTGCCTATTTGTATTTCTATGCCCGGCCCCAGCCCGGTCCTGGACCAAAAGAACTGGATGTTCCGCGAACTCTGGTGTTCAGCATTTGTCTTTTCGCGAGCAGTTTCACTTTTTGGCGATCCGAGGTCGCCCTGAGGAAACAGCGTCGCGGTTCCATGCTTGGCTGGCTGGCATTGACGATCCTGCTTGGCGGAATCTTCCTTGTCGGCCAGGGAACCGAGTATTGGCACCTATTTCAGACCGGGGTAGATCTCGGTACCAATATGTTTTCAACCACGTTCTTTACCCTGACTGGCTTCCACGGTTTGCACGTGCTCCTTGGTTTGATCGCGCTGCTGATTTTTCTCTGGGTGGCGTGGGAGGGCGATTTCGCTTCTGGCCGCCGCGAGTCAGCCTTTAAGTCAGTCGGTTACTATTGGCACTTTGTCGATGTTGTCTGGGTCTTTGTTCTATTCACGGTTTACATCCTTCCACTTGTTCGATGACGACGCACTATCTAGAATCAGGGAAGCAGGAACGCAGGAATAAGATTTGCGGCGACAGGCACAGCGCCAAGGGCGCGACATCAATGCAGAAGCCTGGGGCAACGCCCCAGGCTTGCACGAATATCAAGCCATCAGCGCTGAAAGCGCGCTTCACTTTCGGCGCTGGCTCACTGAACGGATACCTCGAGTTGAATCGCGCTTTCAGCCCCGAAAAGCTTTCGGGGTTGCCCCAGGCTAATGGTGAGACGGCGCCTTTGGCGCTAAACACGGCTGCACCCGGAATGGACTAACACTAACGTGACTACTTACCAATTTTTCACTACCGCCTGGACGTGGAATTCTATCGTTCTCATTCTTAGCACGGTCGCGTCAGCCGGTTACTTTCTAGCTTTCGGACAACGAGGCAGGCCGCTCTATTTCGCTGCGGCGGTCGCGGTGTTTCTTTTGGCCTTCATTTCACCGTTTAATGCACTGGCTAACGGTTATCTCTTCAGCGCTCACATGCTCCAGCACATTCTGCTCGTGCTTATCGTTCCTGCGCTTTTGTTGTTAAGTCTCCCGCGGTCGTTCTCCCTTCGTCCTCCCCTCACCTATCTTAGTCAGCCACTCATCGGATGGGTTGCTGGAGTTGGTGCGATGTGGCTGTGGCACGCGCCAACACTTTGTAACGCGGCGGCAACGTCGAGCACTGTTTCGGCTATTCAGACAACTTCACTTCTAATA
>JBARMF010000428.1:0-3461 GCA_049802315.1 Candidatus Udaeobacter sp. | reverse complement strand
AGCGTTGAAGCATGGCAAACCGCTCATCATTGGAACAACCGGCCACTCTCAGCAGCAACGCAAAACCATTGAAGAAACAGCGCACTCAGTACCGATCGTGTTGGCATCGAATTTCAGCGTCGGAGTCAACGTGCTCTTTTGGCTGACGCAAAAAGCTGCCGAATTCCTTGGTCCGGATTTCAATCCGAAGATCGTTGAAACGCATCACAAAATGAAAAAAGATGCTCCGAGCGGGACAGCCAAAACACTGGCTGAAATTTTGAAAACGGTGCGAGACAGCGAAATACCGGTTCAATCAATTCGCGAGGGTGACGTTGTCGGCAAGCATGCCGTAATTTTCAGTGGCCCAGGCGAATCCTTAGAGCTGACGCATCGCGCAGCAAATCGCGGAATTTTTGCAGGAGGCGCGTTGCGAGCGGCGAAGTGGATTATCAACAAACCGCCGGGACTGTACTCGATGCAGAATGTGCTGGGGCTGTGAGCCTGTAGGGCGTTTCTGTGAAACGCCATGGCGTCTGACACAGACGCCCTACAATTCATTCGGCGGTCAGAGCCCGCCGCTACGGAGACCATGAGAACTGCAGTCGCACTCGGCTCGAATATTGGCGATCGACTTGCGAACCTGCGCGCAGCGCGAAAGGCAATTTTCGATCTCCCAAATGTAAAGGCGCCGATTCTTTCCTCGGCGGTTTACGAGACTGAACCGGTTGGTTGCGAAGCGGGAGCCGGAAAATTCTTGAATGCGGTCATTGAATTTGATTATGGCGATGGTCCCGCGCGTTTGCTTGAGCAACTGATTCGAATCGAGGAAACGTTAGGCCGCAAACGAGATCATCCACGGAACGTTTCGCGAATCATTGATGCCGATCTGCTCTATTGCGGCGAACAACAAATCAACGACGAACGATTACAGCTGCCGCACCCGCGATTGCACCTAAGGGAGTTTGTTCTTCGACCTCTCGCCGATATCCGGCCGGACTTGGTCTTGCCAAGCCAGAGGAAAGCTATTCGGGAATTGCTTGCAGGAGTTGAACAATCTGGCGACAGCGTCAGCTACGCGGACACATGGTAGTTTTTGGGAAAATCCAAAAGCGGCAGAGCACTGCCGCACTCCAAAACGTGGCCGACGTAGCACGCGCGTTTCCGGCGCTTGCGTTTTGGAGTGCGGCGCTGCAACGCCGCTTTCTGCCGCAGCTTGCGTTCTGAAATCGGCAGCTGATCTTGCGAGCAAGCGCAATGAAAGATTTTCGCGAGATGAAGCAACGCGGTGAGAAGATCACCGCGCTCACGGCCTACGATTATCCCACTGCGCGTTTGCTCGATGAGAGCGGCATCGACATCATCCTCGTCGGCGACTCCGTAGGCATGGTGGTTCTGGGTTATCAAGACACTACGGATGTAACTCTGCACGAAATGCTGCATCACACGCGCGCGGCGGCGCGGGGGGTCAAACAGGCGTTGCTGGTCGCGGATATGCCGATTCACACTTACGACACTCCGGCGAAAGCTGTGGACACGGCCAGAAAATTTATCGATGCCGGTGCGCAGGCGGTGAAGCTCGAAGGCGGTGTGAGTCACGTTGCGCAAATCGAGGCGATCACGCAGGCGGGAATACCGTTCATGGGGCACATCGGCATGCTGCCACAAAGTGTGCGTGAGCAAGGGGGCTACCGAATCAAAGGCCGCACGCAATCGGAGATCGAAGAATTGCTGGCGGACGCCCGTGCGGTGGAAGAGGCCGGGGCATTTTCCGTGGTGCTCGAAATTGTTCTAGCCGATGTCGCTAAGCAGATCACTAACGCGATTGGCATTCCAACGATCGGGATCGGCTCGGGCGAGCATTGCGATGGACAAATCCTGGTCACGCACGATTTGATTGGGTTGTTTCCGTGGTTCACACCGAAATTTGTGTCGCCCGAAGCGCGTGTGGCGGAGGAAATACGCCGGGCTGCGCGTGCCTTTATCGAGCGAACGAAGAGCAGCCGAGAAATTTCATAAGCATCCTTTCATTAACACCTGGCTTCAGCCAGGTGCTAGATGAAGCGAAAACGCTTAGCCGTTTTAACGGCTTTAAAAGACTCCCGAAGCCGTTGAAACGGCTAAATCCAGTCAGCTTGCGCAACACCGGACTGAAGTCCGGTGTTAATGAAACAGCGAAGGGAACTGCGTAGCATGGCTCCCAAATCGAACTGTGATATGTTTGTAACCGCATGAGAGTTTCCGATTTCGACGAGCTCGACCACTTCGAGACCGAAGGTCTGCTGACGGGTAGCAAGGAGCGCAACTGGCTCTGGCTCGGATTAGTTGTGTCGCTGGCGATACATTTCGCGCTGTGCACCTATTTTTATCGCACGCGTTTCGCGTCTGCTGACGCGGCGTTCGCCCAAAACGAGCAGACGCCCACGTTCAAGGTGAAGCGCGTTCTTGATTCGAACCTGGATAAGAGCAGTGCCGATCAAATCAATACAGCCGCGAAACCGAACCCTGATAACACCGACGTGCAATTGCCGGATGAGAAGAAGTCATTCGACAAATTGCTGGAGGAAGTTCAAGCGAGCACAGCGCTGCCGGATGACATGCGCGACGTGTTGCCTGACCAGCCGAAAGTGGACCAGCCGGACGTTAATTCTGTTATGAACGAGATCGAACGTTCCACGGCGCAAACTCTTTCCAACGATCCGAACGCGGTGCATGAGCAATCTTTGCTGAACAACAGCTCGGTGTCCGGTCGTCCACAGCCTGCTCTTAGCGGAACAGAGCTGGCCACGAGCACGGCGATCAAACGGCCAAACACCTTCACAAGCAAGTTGCCAGGAGATAGCGCTGGTCCGAACAAAGGACACGCGCCGGGCTTTAGCGATTTGGACCAGTTGCTGGCGCAAAAGGGTCCGCTCGGGTCAGGCACAAAATTGCGTTTGCCGGACGATCAGATTTTCGAGTACGACAGCGACGTGCTGCAATCGAGCGCAATTGGTCAACTGCAAAAGCTCGGCACACTCATTCAACGCAATGCGAAGGCGACATTTTCCGTGGAAGGCTACACGGATTCATTCGGCACATTTGAATACAATCTTCAACTGAGTCAGCGCCGGGCCGACAGCGTAAAACGTTATCTGGTCCAGACGATGGGAATCAACCCAGCGCAAATCCAGACGCACGGATACGGTGCAACAAAATTCCGCGCGTCCGCGAACGGCTCAATCGAAGAGCAAAGCCCCAATCGCCGCGTCGAAGTCGTGGTGCGCACGACCGAAGGCTAGTCCTCAATTCTTCGCGAAATTGTAGGGCGTCTGTGTCAGACGCCATCGACAAGTCGGCGTTTTCCCGGGTGGCGTTTCACAGAAACGCCCTACAGACTACCAGTTTTTGATCCAGAGGTTTTGCTGCGTGGCAGGCGGAATCGGCGTGGGCGATGGGGCCGCTCCAGCGGTGCTCCAAAGATCAAACGTGGAATTATACCC
>JBARMF010000427.1:0-8016 GCA_049802315.1 Candidatus Udaeobacter sp. | reverse complement strand
TCGGACCGACCAGCCGCACCCGCGACTCAGTCTGGTTCCTTTTCCCATGCCAAGATTTTGGTCCCATTAAGAAGTTAAGCAAGCTTATTCCCGACCCACGTCGTATTTTTAATCCAGCCCACTTCCTCCATCTCCGCGAGGAAATGCTTCAGTCAGTCCAAAGAAAATGTTCGAGCCGAATATTGTTCAGACGCGCTTTTGCTTCTTCGCTACGGCCGCCTCCGGCTGCGACGAGCTTATCATAGATCGCGATGGCGGATTCCCATTTCGAATCTTCCTCCAACAATCGCGCTGCATTGAATCCGGCTTTGTAATACCAGAACAACTCGCGACGCTCACCCGGGTGCGATTCGTCCTCAAGAATTTTATAGAACGTCGCCAACGCGCCCGCTCGATCGCCTTTTTTCTCGAGGCATAATCCTTTTTTAAACAGCCCCTGGCTACGCCAATGAATTGACCCCTCCTTGTCAGCAGCCAATTGGTCGTATGCCTCAATCGCACGTTGATAACTACTCGGGTCTGCTGCGCCAGCCTCGAAGAAAATGTCGCCCTTCCCGCAAAGGGCCTCGCGTTTTTCCGATGCGCCAGCGTCACTCTTCAATACCTCATCATACAAGGCCAGAGCGTCTTTAGGTTTCCCAAGCTTGCGCTCAATCACCGCTTGTTCGTTGCGCGCAACCCAGCGCATCGCGCCTTTCTTCTGCACGACTTGATCGAATAAAACGAGCGCTCGATCCAGGGTATGCTCGCTCATGCTCGACATGGCTGACTCTGCCGCGAAAAAGAGCGCTTTCTCTGCGAGCGAGTCATTCGGATTCTGTTGCGCGATAATTTCAAACTGCGTCTGCGCATTTGCGAAATCCTGTCGACGATAATAAAGCTCCGCCAATTTCATTCGAACTTCTCGAGCGAATTGCGACTGGCCATGCTGCTCCAGAAATCGCTTTCCGAGTTCAATGACTTTCGATTCGTTTCCGCCCGCTGCTTCCTCTACCCAGATGCGGAGATAATCGGCGCGTTCGACGGCAGCAGCGGTCGCTCTGGATTCAACCGCGTGGTCCAGGTCTTTTCGCGCTTCATCCAGACGTGGCGGTGATGAATGAAACGCCAACTCGGCCATACCAACCCAAGCCTCCGACACACGCGGATTCTTTGGAAAATTGCGAATGAATCGCTGCAAAGATGCCGCAGCTTTTTTGTCGCCTTTGGCAGCCTGCATTAAACCTTCCTCCAATTGCAAATCGGCGCGCGATTGTTCGTCGCCGCCCTGTTGTTCCAGTTGGTTGTAATCGGCGATGAAACGAGTGTGATTGCCGACCTGCAACCAGCCGCTGGATGCATTAAACAGCGCGGCTTTCGCCCAACGCGAATCGCGCTGCGCGATTTGTTCGAAGGAAGCAGTTGCCGTCTCGAACCGCCTCGCCGAATACTGCGCTTGCGCAGATAAGAAATCGATCCGGGTCAACAGCGTCGGTTCGGGCCGCAACAGGCGCGCGTCGTCCAGGATTGCTATCGCTTCATCAAAGCGGCCGTCGTTAATTTCAAATTCGGCAAACTCGACGAGAGCAGGGGCAACGATCGGCGTTTTGATTTCCGTCTGTCGCAGATCTGTGAACAATTGCCGTGCCCGCTCTCTGCGACCCGCGCGAATCTCCAACCGCGCAAGATACCAGCGCGCGAATGTACGCCGGGGCTGTTCCGGCCTGCGCACCCACTTTTCCAGTTCGTTGCGCGACGGTGGGTGTTCGGCTCGATACAGCTCGTCAAGCTTCGCGAATATCATCGCGAGATCAGGGTCTGCGTGGTTACGATCGATAAAACGCTCGAGTACATCATCTCCGGTCTCCGGCGTTTTAAGCCGCAAATGCGCTTCAGCGATGCCAATCAGCGCAGCAAGCACAATGGGATGAGGCGTTCCCTCCGGCCTTTTCAGAATCGCCTCAAACATTTCGATCGCTCGTTCAGGCCGGTGCGAAATAAGTTCGAGATCCCCGCGCAACACACGCCGCTCGCGCCGCTCTGCAACGGAAACCGGTCGCAACTGCTCCAAAATTCGGCGTGCGTCAGGAGCGTTCCCTAATTCGATGTGCAGCTCAGCCACTCGCAGCTGCGCTCGCGTACCCCATTCCTTGTCATGAGCCAGCAGCACGAATTTTGCTAAAGCCTCCTGGCGTTTTCCTAACGCACGTAATGTGTCGCCCGCGCCAAACACAGCTGCTCTCTGAAACGGCGAACGGTCGTTACTCAATTCCTCGTAAAGAGGCAGCGCATCGGCCCAGCGGTGCAGACTGGCCAGCGCCTGGGCGCGCCAGAATTTTGCCCATGCCAACTCGCGTACCTTTGGGTCGGTTAAGAGAATCAGAGTGGCTTCCGGTTCGTTTGCGGCCACCTGCGCTTCTGCAAGTTTTTCGGCGACTGCGCGCCATTGTGATTCTGGCAGATTTTTATTTAGGAGCGACTGCAAGCGCACGACTGCGACCTCGGGCACGCCTTCGGAAAGCGGCGTACCAGCCTCGGCCATTTCAGCCGAGAAATCCGCGCGAGCGACCGGACTGAGTCCCGCGACCAGACATATGAGGCCCAGGTATCCGAGGTGTCTCATCTTCTCTCCAGCATTGCGCGTAAGTATTGCCCGGTATGGCTGGCCGGAATAGTGGCGACCCTCTCGGGCGGACCTGATCCGACCACCTCGCCGCCATGTTCGCCGCCTTCAGGACCCAAATCGATGATCCAGTCGGCACACTTAATCATCTCGAGATTGTGTTCAATCACCACGATCGTGTTGCCCGCGTTGCGGAGCTTGATCAACACCTCCAGTAATTTTTCAATATCAGCGAAATGCAACCCGGTCGTCGGTTCATCGAGAATGTAAACAGTGCGACCAGTGGCCTTCTTCGCAAGCTCCGTGGCAAGTTTTACGCGCTGCGCTTCGCCGCCGGAAAGCGTCGTTCCGGCCTGGCCGAGTCGCAGATAACCCAAGCCAACATCGAGTAGTGAATTGAGCTTTTCAGCGATGGTCGGCACATTGCGGAAGAATCGCGCAGCTTCGTCCACGGTTAGATCGAGCACATCTGCAATATTTTTGCCTTTGTAAGTGATCTCGAGAGTCTCGCGGTTATAGCGGTCGCCCCGGCAAACCTCGCATTCAACGTAAACGTCGGGCAGGAAGTGCATCTCGATCTTTATCAAGCCGCCGCCCTCGCAATTCTCGCAACGACCGCCTTTCACATTGAAACTGAACCGACCTGCGTCGTACCCGCGCACCCGCGCTGAGGGCAATTGCGCGAATAGTTCGCGTATCGGGGTGAACGCGCCGGTGTAAGTGACTGGATTCGACCGCGGCGTCCGGCCAATCGGGCTTTGGTCGATCACAACGACCTTGTCGATCTGTTCCAGACCGCGAATCGATTTGTGAGCGCCCGGCTTATCTTTCGAGTTATAGAAGTGCCGGAAAAGGGCGCGCCGCAAAATGTCGTCCACCAAAGTCGATTTGCCGCTGCCGGAAACACCAGTCACACACGTGAGGCAACCGAGAGGAAATGAGACATCGATTGTTTTCAGGTTGTTTTCACTTGCGCGTACGACTGTAAGCCAGCCGTCGGGCCGCGGTTGGACACGTTGTTTTGGAATCGCTATGCGCACGCGTCCGGAAAGATAATCGCCAGTCAAAGAATTTTTCGCGCGCGCGATGTCGTCGAGAGTTCCCTCTGCCACAATCTCGCCGCCACGCGGCCCTGCGCCCGGACCGAGATCAAAAATGTGGTCAGCGGCCCGAATCGTTTCTTCATCGTGCTCGACCACGATGACGGAATTCCCAAGATCGCGCAATTTTCGAAGCGTTCCGAGTAAGCGGGAATTGTCGCGTTGATGTAGACCGATGCTGGGTTCATCGAGAATGTAAAGAACGCCAGCCAGACCGGAACCGATCTGTGTCGCGAGGCGTATCCGTTGCGCTTCGCCGCCGGAAAGCGTGCCGCTCTCGCGATTTAATGTGAGATAGCCGAGCCCGACCTCCACGAGAAATTGCAGGCGCGAGCGAATCTCGCGGACAACGTCTGTTACGATGGTCTGTTGCTGCTCGGTCAGGTCGAGACCACCAATGAATCGCAGTGCGTCTTCCACGTTTTGCTGACTGAACTGATGGATGTTCAATTCGCGGTGAAGCTTGCCCGCCGTAGCCTCGGCGGCGGCGGGGCGGGCCTTGATTGTGACACCAAGGATATCCGGTTTGAGCCTTGCGCCGCCGCAGACCTTGCATGTCTCGCGCGTCATGAATGCTCGAATCCGATGGCGCGTGAACTCGCTCTCGGTTTGCTCATAAAGCCGCTGCATTTGCGGCACGAGACCTTCGAATGGTTTTGTGGTTTTCTTTTCGCCCTTGCCGCCAAATTGCATTTCAATCGGATCGCCATTCGTACCGAAGTAAAGCGCAGCTTTGAATGCTTCAGGCAAATCGGCGAACGGCAGGTCTTCGTTCACGTTGAAGTGTTTGATTAGCGCGTCCTGCAGATGGCGATAGTAGGCTCGCATGCGTTTTGTGCCGCGACGCCAGGGCGTGATCGCTCCTTCGGCCAGTGTCTTACTTTGGTCGGAGATCATCAGCTCCGGATCGACCACCAATTGTGTTCCCAGACCGTGGCAAGCCGGACAAGCGCCGAGGTGGCTGTTGAAAGAAAAATGTCTCGGTGTCAGCTCGCCTAAATTGAAGCCGGTCTCAGCATTCCCGTAATCCGTTGAGTAACGGCATTCTGACCACTCTTCCGATTCGGCGTCGGATGTTGGACGTTGGGCAGCCTGCCCCGCTTCTGCTTTTACGGGGTTGGGCGTTTTCGGTGTTTGACACAAAACGACAATGCGATTGCCGCCCCATTTTAGAGCCGTTTCAATTGAATCTGTCAGCCGCACACGAATGCCATCGCGGACGACCAACCGATCGACCACCGCTTCAATCGTGTGCCGCTCGGCTTTCTTCAGCCGGATCGGCTCAGTGCGATCCAGTTCGACCATCTGGCCGTCGATGCGCGCACGAACGAATCCTTCACGCCTGAGTTTTTCAAGCACGTCCCGGAACTCACCGCCCTGATTCTCAATCAACGGCGCCAGCACAACGATTTTCGCGCCCGGCTCGTAGGCGAGAACCTGATCCACGATTTGCTGAGGCGTTTGACGGTTAAGCGGGCGGCCGGTGAGGGGATCGTGCGGTTGGCCCACCGCGGAAAAAAGGATCCGCAGGTAATCGTAGATTTCAGTCGTGGTAGCGATTGTCGATCGTGGGTTCGCGCCGGCGCTGCGTTGTTCGATGGCGATGGCAGGCGACAAGCCTTCAATGAAATCGACATCCGGCTTTTCCATTTTATCGAGGAACTGGCGCGCATAAGCGGAAAGACTTTCGACGTAACGGCGTTGGCCTTCCGCATAAAGCGTGTCGAAAGCGAGCGAGGATTTGCCCGACCCGCTTAAGCCCGTGATAACCACCAGCTTCTCCCGCGGAATCTCGACGTGGAGGTTCTTGAGATTGTGCTGCCGAGCACCGGTAATCTTGATTGTTTGCGCAGGCATTCTGCCGAGAGATGTCGAACCTATCAGTCAAGCACAACTGCTGATTTTCTCCAGCGGGATTGCGCTGGCGATCGCACGAGAATCTGCTCCTTGAGTGTGCATGGAAGCGAGGCGCGAGTTGGCAAACCGCTAGATTACAAACACCTTGGCGAATCTTTTTCAGTAGCTGGTCGAGTCACGAAACGACGGGCGTCGAGTGAGGCGCAAATTCATCAACCCAAACCTACTTGGTCTTTTGCCCGTTGGGCGACCGGACAATCTTCGCTTCGAATTCAGTGAGAGAGATGATGTAATCGACTTCTGCCAGCCAACCGAGGGAAGCTCGCGCAATCCCAGGTCATTTCGAGGTCACTCGATGTACTTCCGAAGAAACAACTCCATGATATGCTGCGCTCCCTGGCCTCTTACGTGCCTCAGATCATCTTCCCATACCGCTGCACGATCGGAGTTTTGGACGATTTCATAACTCGGGAAGTAATCCACGTTAGGATGCGCGCTCGCCCACTCTTGAGCCACCGCTCTTAGCAGCGACTTGGCCCATGTGTTGGCCACGACAATGTCCATAGTTGTAAACGTGTTCATCAAAGGAACAGGGGAAACTGTGACCACAACGTGAAAATCAGGATGTCCGTAAGACGCCAACAATGCATGAATGGCTTCCAAGTTGGCCCAATTTTGCGCGAAACTGGTCAAGTGAAATTGATACCGGTCAGGATGCTTCTTGAATAGCGACGCGATGGGCGTGCAATTAAGGAATACGTCTGCCTGAACATCGCGCCACACCTCTGCAAGCCCGAGAGTGAGAATGACCGCGCGACACTCCTTTATACGTTTCGTGACGGCTTGCAGAAGGGCACGACGCTCCAAAGTTTCTTCCAAGCCGACGAAGCTCAGGCTGGGGTTTGTGTGCGGGTCGCACCAAGTTGTGTTTGTCAATTGGACAATAGACGCTCGAGGGAATTCTGCGTCTGGATCGAGTGCCCAGCGCAGTTCATTCAGTATTGAATAGGTATTGTACTTATTGGTGAACCCGAGCCCCGATTCTTCTTTATTGGCGGGCTGAAGTTTG
Organism: Candidatus Udaeobacter sp.; assembly: GCA_049802315.1. Classification (GTDB taxonomy): domain Bacteria; phylum Verrucomicrobiota; class Verrucomicrobiia; order Chthoniobacterales; family UBA10450; genus Udaeobacter. The sequence continues at coordinate 1,388 of JBARMF010000427.1, read as the reverse complement.
GCAAATTCGGGTGCTGCGCTTTCAACGGCCATCTTGTGCCCTGCCAAAGAGCTTTCAAGCCCGCGCGCAAAACACGAGCCGATAGCGTAAAATTTATCCTCTCGGCGAAGTTTGAACTTGGGATCGACTTCAGGAGTGAACCAGGTCTCCCGCAGTCGCTGGAACGCGTATTTAGGAGCGTCATCCTTCGAGCCAACATCGTCCTTATACCAAGTTCTTGCCGTGTTTTTTATATAATTCTGCACTGCTTCCTCCGCTGACGCCATATATGGCGATTTCGTCAAGGCCACAGGATTATCCGCAGGACTAGCAACGGTTGTATCGTCAAGGAACGCTCCAGACATGTCCGAAAACTTCTCATCAATTTATTGTTGCGCGAGCAGATACATTGCCACCAACACGAGCAAAAAGTACGGAACAAGCACCGCCGCTCCGGCATAATCTTTAGCCATACGTTGGCCAAAGAAGAGTGCGAGCACCGCAACGGCTGAAATGACCGCGCCGTAGAACGCAACGGTTGAATCGCGCGAAAGAATTACAAATATGCACCCAACCGCACTGAGCGCACCGGCGGCGACCTCCAGGATCGTGATGGAGATCAGCAGCAGGGGAACGACTCCCACAAATGGACTCTTCGCGAAATGTCCTTTTAGCCATTCGAGGTTTCCACGCCGATCGACGATTTTATCAATTCCTGATTGAAGAAAAAGAATCGCCAGAAAAGCGGAGGCGAAAATCTGCATCAGGTGAGTAGCTTCGGGCGCGCGCAAAATTGCGATCATCAGCGGAGCTTAGCCGAAACCGCGCGGATTTGTCGATGCCCTGATCTTCGAGGACAAAAAACAGGGACGCGGTTATGTCCGCGCGCCTGGCTTATAGAACTGCCTCGCGAGGCCTGGTGACCGAGTTCTTGTCTTCAGTCGCCCTGCGCGACGGCGTCGGCGAATGCGACCTCGCCTGATTTCAAATCCAAGTTCCCTTCGGCCGGTGTCCCAAACATGCGTGCGCGTCCGTCATCGAATTCGCCTTCCCAGCGCGCAACGACGATCGTAGCCAGGCAATTGCCGATGACGTTCACGCATGTGCGGCCCATATCCATCAGTTCATCGACGCCGAAAATAATGGCGACACCGATCGGTCCCAATCCTGCTGGAATAAATGAATTCAGGGCCCCCAGCAGAATGACAAGCGATGCCCGCGGCACGCCGGCTACTCCCTTCGAAGTCAGCATCAACGTCAACATCATTGTGATTTGTTGGCCTAACGACATATGCCATCCCATCGTCGTCTCGGCCGCTTGAGCGACGAAAACAGACGCCATTGCAAGATACAAGGTTGATCCTGTCAGGTTGAACGAATAGCCGGTTGGCATCACGAACCCAACGATA
>JBARMF010000426.1:0-1573 GCA_049802315.1 Candidatus Udaeobacter sp. | reverse complement strand
ATGTCGGCATGCGCGCACGGATCCCCGAGGAGAGTTCTGAAAGTCTTGCGATTGGAAATCAACGTCGGCCTATGCACAGGCACGGCGGCTCCTGCTCCTCTCGCTGCTCCTCGAGGGCGTCACCCTCCTCCAGCCGCGACGGGCGAGCTGGCGGCACGCCGTCACCGGTGAGAGCTACGCTGGCGGTGAATGGCACGATGTCGACGCGCCGCTGGACCACATACCGGTCTTCGTCCGGGCGGCCCGGATCCGTCCGTCGGATTCGCACGTGCATTTTGCTTTCGTATGACGTATGATCACCTGATTCATGGTCACCTATCCGGATCAGCCCGTGTGGTCGAACACCGTTGTCACCCAACTGGTGGCAGGCAAGTCGTTGAGCTCACTGTTGCCGGCATACGGCGACGGGCTCGCACAGAACGCACCGGCGGCGGGATACAAGGTCATCCGGAAGTAGGGTGACGTCCGCTGTCGAGACGCCGGATCACGCGGCGGCCACGCACAGGCGTGGCCCCCGCAGACCCGCTCTGCAGGGGCTGCCGTTCGTTCTGCCGTACCTGCCGCTCCTGATCCTCTTCGGCGTCGCACCGACGATCTACGCGCTCGACCTGGCGTTCACCAACGTCGGCGGCGGGTGGGTGGGCTTCCACAACTTCGTGCGAACGTACGACGACTTTCGCTTCGTGCCTGCGTTCAAGCACGTCCTTGTTTACACGTTCGTCTGGCTCGCCTCGCTGATGATCTTTGTTGTCGGGCTCGCTCTGCTCCTCCACGGCCGCGCGAACAAGGTCTCCTCGACATTCCGCTTTCTCTTCTACATGCCCGGCGCGCTCGCCGGCTCGGCCGCGGTCCTCGTTTGGCTGTTCATGCTCGACCCGAGTGTCAGTCCGTTCTCGTTCTTGCTCCACGATCTGCTCGGAGCGCACATCTTCGCCCAGTCGATCGCCCCGGGGAATCTGCCCTACATCTTCGCGATGATCGCGTTCTGGACCGGCGCCGGTGGCTGGATCGTCGTCATGTACGGCGCGCTCAACACCATCCCGCACGATCTCGAGGAGGCCGCGCGCATTGACGGCGCGGGGCCAATCACGATCGCCCTCCGTCTCAAGCTGCCACTGATCCGGAAGTGGATCGCCTACATGCTGATCCTCTCCTTCGCGACGGGAACGCAGCTCTTCGTCGAGCCACAGGTCGTGCAGACCGCGAGCTTCGGCCTCGTGCCCGATACATGGTCGGCCAATCAGCTCGCCTATCAGCTCGCCTTCCGGTACGCGGACTTCAACGGCGCGGCTGCCATCTCCGTCGACCTCCTCATGATCGGGCTCGTCGGCGCGGTGCTGATCGTCACGCGCAGCGGGCTCTTCAGGACGGACGACTGATGCGGATCGCGGGGCTGAGCGCCCGAATCATGGTGCTCACGATCTTTGCCGTCTTCTTTGTTGCGCCGGTCCTCTGGCTTGTCCTCGCGCCGACGAAGAGCGATCAGGCGCTTATCTCGAGCAGCCCGTTCGCGTTCGGGGACTTCCATCACATCGCGCTCGCGTGGAAGCACCTGGACGCGTTCAGCAGCCAC
>JBARMF010000425.1:0-9327 GCA_049802315.1 Candidatus Udaeobacter sp. | reverse complement strand
GGTCGTACCGACAAGCGCGACCGTCTCGCCCGGGCGGGCGTGAAATGAAATGTCACTCAGCGTCGGCAACTCGCCTGAATAGCTGAAACTGACGTCCCGGAAGTCAATCTCGCCGCGCACCGTGTCTGCAAACGTTTTGCCACCCTCCGGCTCGCCTTCTGAATCGAGAATTTCAAAGACGCGTTCGCCCGAGGCCCGGCCCGCCTGCACCAGTTGATTGAGTTCATGCAGTTTCCCCACCGGCTCGTAGAGAAAACTCGCGAGCACAAGAAAGGCGCCAAAATCCCCCAACTGGACAGCGCCTGATAAAATATCGCGCGCCCCTACTGCCACTACTAACAGCACGCCGAGCGACCCGAACAAATACATTGAAGAATGATAAAGTGCCCACACGCGCGTGACGACGAAGGTGGCGCGCCGCAACTCGTCACTTTCTTTGTTGAAGCGATGATTTTCTTCAGGCTCGCGTACAAAACTTTTGATCTGACGAATGCCGGCGAGATTGTCGTGGAGGAGCGAATTCATCGACGAAGCGGCGCGGCGGTGCAGCCGATACCGCCGATGCGCCGTCAGCGTATACCAAAGGGCGCCGCCGGCCAGGAACGGCACCGGCGCGAGCGCGACCAACGCCAGTTTTGTGCTGAGATAGAACATTCCCGCCACCACCACCACGATCTGCAATATCGCGACCGTACCTTTCTCGATGCCGTCGATGAGGACACGCTCAACCGAGCCCACGTCCTCCAGAATCCGCGTCATCAGATCGCCGGTCGGCCGATTATCGAACCAGCGGAGTGGCAGAGTTTGAATATGCGAATAAAGATCACGGCGCAGATCGAAAATGACTCGTTGCTCGAAGGTGTTGTTGAGCAAAAGGCGAAGATAATCCAAGCCTCGTTGAACCAACATGGCGAAGGCCACGAGAATAAGCAGCGGAACCAAACGTTCCGGGTGGTGACCGTTGATGACGTTGTCGAGAATATATTTCGTCGCCGCAGGTGGAACGATCATCATGAGCGTGCCCACGATGGCGCAAGCCAACGTCGCGAACGCGAGGATCGGATAGCGTTTTAGATAAACAAAGACGCGCCAGACGGTTTTCACTTCCCTTGAAACTCAGTGACGTAGATGAGATCGAACTATTCACTCATGCGCGATCACAAGTAAAGAAGCCGGGCAGTTGGTTTTCACGCTTCGGACCCGATCGATCTAACCGTGGGTTCAATCCCATCCCTTTCGCCAGTTTTCTAGTGAATCATTGGCTGTCGGCCGCTAAAAAAGATTGGAAATCCAACAAGGCCATTTCGATGATCGCAAACAACAACCACTCATTATGAGCCGCTGGAAGCGTTGGTTACCCGGATTCCAGGTCCTGAGCGAATACAAAGCCACTTGGTTTCCGCACGATGTAATGGCTGGTCTGGTGCTGACTACCATGCTGGTGCCGGTCGGTATCGCTTATGCGTTGGCCTCGGGCGTTCCCGGAATTTATGGACTGTATGCCACGATCGTACCCTTACTCGCGTACGCGCTCTTTGGTCCCAGTCGCATTCTTGTACTAGGGCCGGATTCGTCTCTCGCACCCGTGATTCTCGCGGTCGTGCTCCCGCTCTCAGGTGGCGATGCCATCCGTGCGGTAGCCATCGCAAGCATGATGGCCGTGGTATCGGGTCTGGTGTGCATGTTGATAGGTGTGCTGCGCGTGGGATTTATCACGGAGCTCCTCTCGAAGCCGATCCGCTACGGCTATATGAACGGTATCGCGCTGACAGTGTTGATCAGCCAGTTGCCAAAGCTCTTTGGCTTCTCGATCGAAGACGCCGGTCCATTGCGCGATCTTGTGCGCATCACCGAAGGCATTCTCGGGGGACAGGTGAACTGGACGTCATTTGCAGTGGGCGCCGGCACACTCGCTGCGATTCTTTTGCTCAAACCCTACAAACGCATCCCGGGTCTTCTGCTCGCAGTGGTCGCCGCGACCATCGTAGTTGGTATACTGAATCTCGACGCTACTGCCGGCGTAAAAGTTCTCGGTCCGCTGCCGCAAGGACTGCCATCGTTTGCCTTGCCAAGAATAAGTTTTGCTCAGCTCTCCGAAGTCGTCATAGGCGGCTGTGCCGTCGCCATGGTGGCGTTTGCGGATACCAGCGTTTTGTCGAGGACATACGCCGCCAAGACGCGGACGGCGGTCGATCCGAATCAGGAGATGATCGGCTTGGGGGCTGCGAATCTCGCCGCCGGCTTTTTCCAGGGATTCCCAATCAGCAGCAGTTCATCACGCACTCCCGTCGCAGAAGCGGCTGGCGCGAAGACTCAGCTCACTGGAGTTGTAGGCGCGATTGCCGTCGCGCTCCTTTTGATGTTCGCACCTAATCTACTGAGGGATCTGCCCAGCAGCGCGCTCGCCGCGGTCGTGATTGCCGCGGCCATCGGCTTGTTCGAATTCGCAGACCTGCGACGCATTTTCCGCATTCAGCAATGGGAATTCTGGCTATCGATTGTCTGTTTTGTAGGCGTTGCCGTGTTCGGCGTGATTCCCGGCATCGGAATCGCGATAGCCATCGCGGTCATCGAGTTCCTGTGGGATGGCTGGCGACCGCATTTCGCAGTGCTCGGCCGAGTCGATGGTGTTCGCGGCTACCACGACATCGCGCGCTATCCTGCTGCCCGTCGCATTCCCGGCCTCGTACTGTTTCGTTGGGATGCGCCACTCTTCTTCGCTAATGCCGAGCTCTTTCATCAGCGAATCCTCGACGCCATTGCAGAATCGCCGAGTCCGGTGCGGCGAATCATCGTCACGGCCGAGCCTGTCACCAGCATTGACGTGACTTCGGCTGACATGCTTGCCGAGCTCGAGCACTCCCTGACCGAATCCGGCATCGAGCTGCGGTTCGCCGAAATGAAGGATCCAGTTAAGGACAAGCTGAAACGCTTCGAGCTATTCGATCGCTTCGGTGCCGCCGACTTCTATCCGACCATAGGCAGCGCAGTGGACGCCTACCTCGAAGAGCACGCTGTCGACTGGAAGCCTTAAAGTTCTGAATAAGTCGAGTGACCGCCAACGCGCTTTAGGCCGGGCAAATCCAACCAAGCAAGCGCAGCCTGACAGGTTCAGTGTGGTGCTTCGATGCGATCGATCGCCTTCTGCAGTCGCCGGCTTTGTAGCACGCGCGGCACAGGTTTTCGCGATCGCATTTTAAAGTTCAGCATTTCCACGAACAGCGCGAACGCCATCGCGAAATAGGTGTAGCCCTTCGGAATGTGAAAGCCGAGACCTTCGGCAACCAGATTCATGCCGATAAGAAGGAGGAAGCTAAGCGCGAGCATTTTAATCGTGGGATGACGTCCAACGAAGCCGCTCACCGGGCCAGCGAAGACCATCATGACAATCACCGACAGAACGACTGCGATGATCATGATGGCGATTTCATCGACCATTCCGACAGCGGTGATCACCGAGTCCAGAGAGAACACGACGTCGAGCAAAATAATTTGCACGAGCACGGCGAATAATGACGCCACGACCGGCGCTTGCCGGTGCACGTCCTCTTCCATCTGGTCATGAATTTCGTGCGTGCTTTTGACGAGAAGGAACAAGCCGCCTGCAATTAAAATGATCGCGTGGCCCGTGACTTCGAAACCGGCAATGGCAAACAGCGGACGCGTCAGACCCATGATCCACGTGATCGATAACAGCAGCAGAATGCGCATGAGCATGGCCAAACTGAGGCCGATAAGGCGCGCATTCTTTTGTTGATGTGCAGGAAGTTTTCCCGACAGAATCGAGATGAAAACGATGTTATCTATGCCCAGAACGAGTTCGAGAACTGTTAGTGTTACCAGTCCTATCCATGCATCTGGATCATTGAGCCATTCCATGAACGATCGTTCAGTCTACCGCCGTGGCGCCCGCGCTGCACGGTCTTAGGATAAATATCGTTAGGGTCCGGCTTGGCGCGCGCCGAAATTCTGGTAACGGCACATCTGTCTTGCCAGCACATTTTGAATCCAATTCACCACGGCACTGCATCCAATGTGGGAATGAAATCGCTGTTGCATCCGATGTGTTCAACGGCACTTTGCTCACTTCGCTCCTGTCACTCTATGAATATGCTTTGTCGCTTCTTTTCTCTTTCGATCACGATCGTCGTTTGTTCATTGACAACTGCCCCGGCGCAAAACCCGTTCGCCACGGCGAATCCGTCCGGTGGCGGACCGAACACGACGCGGCTACTGCGTTTTCCGACCACGAATGATCGAGACATCGTCTTCTGTTACGCGGGCCAGTTGTATACGGTCGGCAAAGACGGCGGCACAGCCCGCCGCCTGACAAGTAGTCCGGGTTACACTTCGTTTTCACGGTTTTCACCGGATGGCACTCAAATCGCTTTTAGTTCGGAGTACGACGGCAACAGAGAAGTTTACGTCATGCCAGCCGAAGGCGGCGTCCCGAAGCGCCTGACGACTTCGGCCACACTGGGACGCGACGACATTTCTGATCGCATGGGTCCGAACAACATTGTGATGGCATGGGAAAACACCAAGCCTCTCATCGTCTTCCGCTCGCGCATGAAATCGTTCAACGATTTCGTCGGCTCGCTTTTCGCCGTCGGCCTGGATTCAGAATTGCCGCAACAATTGCCAGTGCCGCGCGGCGGATTCGTTTCTTTTTCGCCGGACGATTCGAAGATGGCGTTCAACCGCATCTTCCGCGAATTCCGCACATGGAAACATTATCGCGGCGGCATGGCAGATGACGTTTGGCTTTACGATTTCAAAACTGGCGCAACGGAAAATCTTACAAACAATCCCGCCCAGGACATCTGCCCGATGTGGGGCCCTGACAACAAAATCTATTTCATCTCTGACCGCGACAATCGCATGAACCTCTTTGTTGTGGATCTTGCAACGAAAGAAACAAAGCAGCTGACGCACTTTACGGATTTCGACATCAAGTTCCCGTCGATGGGCAAACAATCGATCGTGTTTGAGCAGGCCGGTCAGATCTGGCGTTATGACCTGGCCACAGGCCAAGCCACGCCCGTGCCCATCGACATTAAAGAAGACTTCGACAGCGGCCGCGGCGGATTGGTCGATGCGGCTAAGCACGTTGAATCTGTAAACCTCGCGCCCGACGGCGAGCGCACGATCGTCGTTGCGCGCGGCGATCTCTTTTCGGTCCCGGCGAAGAATGGGACGCCTCGCAATCTGAGCAAAACTTCAGGAGCACACGAACGCGATGCGGTTTGGTCGCCCGACGGAAAATGGATTGCGTACAACTCGGACGCCACCGGCGAGAACGAACTCTATGTGCGCTCGCAGGATGGCAAAGGCGAGCCGCAGCAGATCACGAATGGCGGCGACACTTATTACTACGCGCCAAAATGGTCGCCCGACAGCAAGAAACTGCTCTGGAGCGATCGCCTGCAGCGGTTGCGGTATGTGGATGTTGCGTCCAAGGCCGTGACCCAGGTCGACCAGGACAAATTTGGCGAGATTCAGGGTTATAACTGGTCGCCCGACAGTCAGTGGGTCACTTGGGCGCGCCCCGAAGAGAACGACATGCCGCGCGTTTACCTCTACTCGCTCGCGAACAAACAGCAGACCGCGGTCACCGATAGTTGGTACGGCTCTGGCGAATCGGTCTTCAGCGATGACGGAAAATATCTGTTGCTCGCTTCTGCGCGCGATTTCAAGCCAACTTTTGGCGATCAGGAATTCGCGAATGTCTATCGCGACATGCAGCGCGTTTATCTCGTTACGCTGGCGAAAGACACTGCGAACCCGCTCGCGCCGAAGAGCGATGAAGTCGGCAAGGCTGCGGAAAAACGAGAAAAAGAAAAAGCGAAGCAAAGCGAAGAGAAAAAGCCGGAGGCAAGTCCGGGCGAGAAAAAACCGGACGAAAAGGCGAAAAAACCCGTCGTAGTGAAAGTTGATACCGACGGAATCCAGAATCGGATCGTTGGTCTGGAAATCACGCCGGGGAACTATCGCAACATCCGGATGCTGGATGACAATCGCATCTTTTATCTGCGCCGCACAGCCGGCGATGAGGTAGGCGAGGATGATGAAAACTTGTTCTCGGACAAAGACAAGAAATCGCACCTGTGCGCGTACAATCTCGACGACCGCAAGGAGACGGTGCTCGGCGACGCAAACAATTATCAGATTACGTCCGACGGAAAAAAGATGTTGGTGAAGATCAAAAAGGACTACGCCATCATCGACATCCCGAAAGATAAGATCGAGACCAAGGATCACGAGCACAAGATTCAGGGACTCGACATGCAACTGGATCGCCGTGCGGAGTGGCGTCAGATCTACTTCGAGTGCTGGCGGCAAATGCGGGACTTCTTTTTCTCGCCGACAATGGACGGCATCAATTGGAAAGCAATGCGCGACAAATACGCGGCGCTGTTGCCGTTCGTGAATAATCGCAACGATCTCACCTACTTGTTAGGCGAACTGATCGGCGAATTGAACATCGGCCACTCATATGTTGGCGGCGGCGAGCGACCGGACACTCCACGCATCAAGTTGGGCTTGCTGGGCGCGGAACTTTCCCGTGATCCCGCCTCGCGCGCCTATCGCATCGATCGCATTTTACCAGGAGAAAACTGGGACAAGAAAACGCGTTCACCGCTTACAGATATCGGCGTGAATGTAAAACCCGGCGATTACATTCTGGCAGTCAACAACACGCCGGTCTCGAGTTTGCCAAACATTTACGACGCGCTAATCGGCACAGCTGACAAACAAGTGATCCTGCGCGTGAATTCTAAACCAACCGACGCTGGCGCGCGTGATGTCACCGTTGTGCCCACTGATGACGAAGGGCCACTTTATTACATCGATTGGGTGCAAAAGAACATCGATTACGTGACGAAGAAAACGGGCGGCGAGGTTGGTTACATTCACATTCCCGACATGGGCCAGCCCGGCCTTAACGAGTTCACGAAGCTTTACTTTCCGCAAATCCGGAAACACGCGCTCGTTGTTGATGTTCGCGGTAACGGCGGCGGCTTTGTATCGCCGCTTGTGATCGAGCGATTGCGGCGCGCACTGGTGATGATTGGCATCGCGCGCAACGGCATGCCACAAACCGACCCGTCACAAACGTTCACCGGTCCGATGGTAACTTTGATCAACGAATTCTCCGCGTCCGATGGGGACATTTTCCCTTATCGCTTTAAATCGCTTGGACTTGGCAAACTCATCGGCAAACGGACCTGGGGCGGTACTACCGGCATTCGCGAATCGCTGCCGCTTGTTGACGGCGGACAATTCTTCAAACCGGAGTTCGCGCTTTATTCCAAAGACGGCAAACAATGGATCGTCGAAGGACACGGAGTCGATCCTGATATCGTGGTCGATAATGATCCGGGCAAAGAATTCAAAGGTGAAGATCAGCAACTCGATCGCGCCATTCAGGAATTACAGGACGAGCTAAAGACAAAACGCTTCGATTTTCCATCGCCCCCGCCCTGGCCTAACCGAAATCCTGCTGGCTAATCGGAATAATTTCATAAACATGTAGCCAGCGGCCTGTGGCCGGTCCAACCAGGCGCTGCTTTGCGATCCCTGAGACGGCCCGTAGGAGCTTGTCGGACTTAGTGGAATTCTTTGCGATCAAATGGAGTGTGGGATGGAGACGAAAAATTCGGGCTGAATGCGGGAAGTCGTTGAGCGTTAATTGAGCAAGGGGAAGTTCGGCAAAAGGGCGGCGCACAGTCTAAGGAAATGATCGGAGACTTTTTCTCTTTTCAGTGTCGCCGCGCTTTTCGTGCAGCCAGGCGGCGGCAGTTAAATGCGGCGCTGACCAGTTGCCACTCCAGGTTGACTTTGTCCAGGCCGCGCAAGCTAAAGCGCCGAAAGCCGAGTACGCTTTTAATAATCCCAAAGACCGGCTCGATGCTAGTCTTGCGCAACCGGTAGAGGCGCGCTCCCTCGGCGCTTTGCAGCCGTTCACTCATGCGTTGACGCAATTGCCCTGGGAGTTGACGCCGCCGGCTTTTGCGTTGCGGCGGGCGTCCCGATGCCGAGCGCTTTGTGTTGGGGGATTGCAGCGCGCAGTAAACAACAGCGCCAGTGGTGCGTTCCACTTCTAAAATCTGCGCGGTGTTGTCGTAGCCGGTGTCGGCCACGATGGCTTGGGGCCGGCCTAACTGAAGCGGAATCGCCCCAACGGTGGGAGCGAGTTGACGCCGATCTCCTGTGTCGCTGACCACGTGCGCGGCCACGATCAATCCGCTCTGGGCGCTCACCGCCGCCTGCGCATTGTAGCCTTGAATAAAACCTTCGCGTGCCGTGGGCTGGAGCGCGCTCTGGGGATCGGTCGTGTTCACCTGGTCGCTCGCACGCACCTGGGGCGTTGGCACAGGGTGTCCTCTTTCGCAGCCTTCTCGCTGCGCGCGCTCTCGTTCTTTTACCGCGGCGCGCGTTCTCTCCTGCGCCTTCTCTTCCAAGGCCAAACGCGCCGCCTCCAACCGGGCTCGACGCTGCGCCCGGTCGGCCAACTCCCGCGGCAAGCAATCCCCCTCGTTAGGCTCCTGCGCGTCGGCCGCTTCCGCTTTGGTCAAAAGCTCCTCGGCTTGTTGTTCTAAAAAGCCAAGCTGCTTCTCCACCTGCGCCGCGCTTAAAGTCGCTCGCTTGGCCGCATTGGCCCACACCTTGGTCCCGTCCACCACTACGCTTCCCAATTGCAACAGCCCCAGCTCCCGCGCCAGTTCCAGCACCCGGACAAAACTCCCACGCACCAACTCTTTGTTCACTCGCCGGAAGTTGGCGATCGTGTCATGATCGGGATGCGTGTTGCCCGCAATATAGCGCACCGATACGTGCCGGTGCGTGGCCGCTTCGATGCGCCGCGAACTGAAAATGCCGCTGGCATAACAGTAAAGCAAAAGCGCCATCATCATGCCCGGAGGATATTGCTCGCTCCCGCTGCCCCGGTGATTGATCGCCGCCAGATCGCTCGGCACTGTTTCCATCGCTTCGAGGACGAAATGCGCCAGGTCGTCCTCCCGCACCCACTCCCGCAGGTCCGGGGGCAAAAGCATAGGAGTCTCCCGATCGATATTTACAAAACGCACACTCATGCCCACGCTCCTACCACATCAGCCCAAAGTCCGACAAGCTCCTGTGGCCGGTTTGCTTCGCGCGGTGCTTTTGACATGAGGGAAACGGCCCACAGGGCCGTAGCTACAGCAGCTAACTCTTTTGTTTACTCGCTCTCGGCGAAGGGCGTGTCCTCTCGGCTGTTTCCGAGTCGGCTTAGCCTTTCCCCTAGGGCTCGCATCCCGCGCAGATGGCTTCGATTAGGCATGC
>JBARMF010000424.1:0-2893 GCA_049802315.1 Candidatus Udaeobacter sp. | reverse complement strand
GGCGCAGAGCTCGATTTAACCCGCTAGCAGCAAACGTGGCGGAAATAAAAGCACCGCACGTCTAAAATGAGCCCAGATGGCCTTAGAATGAATTCCCACGTTCGCTCTATCTGCCATGGCAGTTGCTTATTTTCGAGCAGTAAAGCGCTGCATAATTCCCTTCTGCTAAGCTGGGCGGGGCACAGGAGTAGGCCGGGACCTCGGTGCAGGCGTACCCCTGGGCGAAGGGGTGGGTCGTGGAGAAGCTGTTGCTGTTGGACTCGACGTTGCAGTAGCTGAAGGCGTCGCACTTGCTGTCGCGGTCGCTGTTGGGCTAACAGCAGGAGTCGCTGTGGGTGCAGTTGCTGTAGCCGTTGGCGAAGGTGTCAGCGTGGCTGTTGGAGTTGGTGTCGGCGTGTGGGTAGCTGTTGGAGTCGGCGTAGGTGTGAATGTGGCCGTCGGCGTTGGAGTAAAAGTGGGTGCAGGCGTTGGTGTGGTGCCTGCCTGTACTTCAAAAGACCCAACGTCGATGCGCCCGTTTCGTACGCGATCAAAACCCGGGCCGCGCTGATCATAGAAAGGTGGCGGAGTAAAACTGGGATCCCCAGCGTCGATGGCCGCGCTGCCAGGCAACAATGCATGTGTAAAGGTAGGACCGCCGTTATCTTGCAATGGACCAAGCAATGGATCGGTGTTGATCTGGTCGCCGGGGCCAGTTAAAATGTCGCTTCCCTCATCGCTACTAATGTTGTAGCCCAGCGAAGTCACCAAGCCGTCGCCATTCGAATAAATACTCACACCTGAGGCGCCTTGATTCAGGACGGTGTTTCCGATCTCAAGGTTGTTGAAGTTTAAGATGCCGCCAGCCAGAAAAGCAGCTGAGTTATCACTGACTGTGCTATTAGCGAGCTGCAGCGTACCGATGTTAAAGACGCCGCCGCCAGTTTCTGAAGCTGCGTTGCCGCTCAATGTGCTGTTGATGATCGTCAACATGCCGCTACCGGAGTTGTAGATTCCGCCGCCCTCACTAGCCATATTGCTGCTAAGAGTGCTGTTAATAATAATTAGCGTTCCCGAGTTGAAGACGCCGCCTCCCAATCCCGCCGCGTTGCCGCTGAGTTTGCTGTAAGTGATCGTAACGGGCGCGGTGTCGGCGTTCAAGATGCCACCTCCTTGTGGGCCCTGACCGTTCCTGATCGTCAGGCCGGAAATCGACACCGTTTCACCTGTAACAGTCTGGAAGACGCGACTCTTGGCACTGGTTGGTGTTCATATTACCGACTCTCCTGCTTATCGCGGCTAACTGGCTTTTCTTCTCTCTAGGTGGCAACATTGCGAAATTTCTCTCGCTCATTTTAATCGTCGGGGTGCTCGTGACCGGGCTCCACGCCGTAATCGAGCGTATGACTTCTGAGTTCGCTGTCACAAACAAGCGTGTGCTGATTAAGACAGGCTTGATTCGCCGCCACTCGTTGGAGACTCTGCTCGGCAAGATCGAAAGCATAGGGGTTGCTCAGACTTTTCTCGGTCGCATACTGGGTTTCGGGACAATCGTCATCAGCGGTACGGGTGGTTCCAAAGAACCGTTTCATAGGATTGCGAATCCCATGATGTTTCGGCGCCAAGTGCAAGAGCAGATAGCGACTATGGAAGAGCGCCGAGATACGCGAAAAGACGGATAGGCGCGATGATGCTTTCCGTCGTTATTCCGATTCGCAAATCCCAAACGGTTCGGCACAATTCTCGCGGCGCAGCTTTTTAATCGGTTTCCGCGCCGCTAGAAGATCGCGCTGGTGCTCTGGTCAGCGGTTACGCCCCGATCAATCAAGTCCCATGACCTTGACTGTGGCCGTCGGTGCCTTACCGACGATCTTGTACTGGATCTTCGTCCATGTGAGGCGCCCTTTGCGTCCCGGAGCATCCGTCGGCGCCGTCATTCCTCCTGCCTTTACGGTTCCGACCGCGTTGAGCGTCGTGTCGGGGCGATTGTCCCAGCCAAGGACGACCTTTAGGATCTGAACGTCAGCGCCCTCGACAGCGAGCCTTACCTGTTTGACGTCTTTCTTCCATCGACCCCCTTGGGACTTAATCTCCGCGCTGGAATCGGCTGAATTGAGCGCCTGCTGGCCCATCACAAACCACTGGTCAGCAGCTCTGGCGGTGCCCATGGCCCCCAGTAGAACGGCGGATGCGGCGACAACGGAAAATACTGTCAGATTACGGATATTTATGTTCATAATACTTTACTCCTTTTCGCGTGATTCTAAGGGCCTGACAGTCGTGACGATATAGGACCTTGGTCTTATTGGTAACAATCGCTTAGAGACGACGCGAAGGTGATGCTGATCTGGGGTTTCACGGCCTGCCCTAGCGAATTCATCGGAAAGTGCCCGCTCTGCTGGATAGGGTTGAGATTTGGGACACTCCTGTCACCCATCGCTCTTGTTCTTCGCCTGCTCGCACTTACCAGCAACGGCGTGATAACGCTACACATTACACTTTGTGTTTGAGATGCTGCGACGTTCATTGCTTTCGTCTTCATAGGAAAAGTCATTTAACACCGATGCGGCGAACAGTGCTTAGAGTTCAATAAACGGCGTTAACTTTTCATCCGCGTGCGAGCGGCGGCAGTCCCAAGAACGAGACGGCGAGTTCCCAAACGCGGAACAAGGTGTCGTGTGCCTCCAAGATCAATTGCGTCGCAATAACCGCATGATGAGCAACTTACGGCGGAGGCTGATTTCATGGCATACGGGCTGCATAGACGTTGGTATCTACCAAACAAACATTATGAACGACCAATTCGAATCCAATTACGCTCTCTTAGTACGCTCCGAAGAAAAAGGCCGTGGCGTCCTTGAGATTTTAGTTTATGCGATCTTTTTTCTCAGTGTGGTCTCATCCATCTGGCAAT
>JBARMF010000423.1:0-4589 GCA_049802315.1 Candidatus Udaeobacter sp. | reverse complement strand
AAGATGGGCCTTTCTATCTCTTTCACGTTGTAATCGCCAGTCCACGCGCCGGAGCAGAGCGCGATCGCAGCTCTTATCTAGTCTGCTTCAGGCTGACTGAACGTGCGACCGAATTCCACATAGTTACGGTGATTCAATACGCTTCAGACCCGCCGACGGAACAGGAAATCACGATAGACAAGCGTCTTAACAGGTGGCCAATGTCGCCGCCTTGGAAAACAGGCTTAGATCTACCACACAATATCAAGCCTCCTGGCTTGAGCATCGTGTTAGACATGTGTCGCGGAGGACTAAGCCAGTAGGCCCGTGTTAGCGTTTCTGCCAGTGACGCAGATCCAATTCATTTCGAGTTCGAGTTCGAAACACTCGTCCCACTGAGGTGAGCAACGAAGATTCTTTGGACAGCACGAACCGACTAGCAACCCTGACTCCTAGAATATTCCGAGCAATTTCAGGACGATTATGATAACGACAATTACTCCAATTATGTAGAAAATGTTTCTGTTCATACCGGCGACTTGTATCAGAGTGAGTGCGCGATGGCGAGGATTTATTGAGACGATCTGTCAGCTTTACTGATCCATCAGGACGGTTTTTCGTACTATGGTTGGTCAACTCAAGCTCTGCGCTGCTTTTTGCAGGCCGAGAGTAAGAGCTTCAATTTGCTTTTGGCAGGCGTGTTGTGGGCGACTCCAAACGTACCACAGGCGAGGGCAGCGCGGACAGGAAAGGTGCCACGAATCAGGAGAAAGTCGCACCATTGGCCGGTAGGCCAAATCGTAATTCAGATAGGACTCCATCGACCATTTCTATTGCGCTGCCGTGCGGCAGGCTTTGTTACGGTGAGCCGAAAGCAATCAATTATGCGAAATTCTGCGGCCGCGTGCGTGACGGTGTGGTTTGCGATTATGAATTCGTCGGCAATGTAATTGAGAGGTTCAAGCCGGAAGCCATTAGCCGCAGTTCACGATTTGCGTTCTCGACATTTGCGTACGCTCTCACCTGATTTCCTTGTGTTATGGCGATGAAAAGTAGCGTGGTCGCTGCGACAGCCTGCTGTGATTTGCCCGATGAACTATTTTCGCGATGTCTCGGCGCTGCACGACGTGCTTTGCTGCGCTATACAAAGACGCCCCTTCCGAGGCAAGACGTGCCACGCTAGCCCGATTCCTTGAAGAGTGGGGGTTCACGCCGGAGAAAGCCTCGCTCTATGCTTCGACCGTGCTCTGCCGGGAGTCAGAGGGCTCCGCCGACTGGGTTAGCAAAAACGCAGTTCATGTGAGCGGCAGTTGGGTTCGGGGAGAGCAACAAGGGAACGTCGCCGGTTGGCTGAGTACCATGAATGAGACTTGGACGTTCAATATCGACCTTACCTACGAGCACACGACCGAGAGGTACGAGGGAGGCATAACAACGGGGCCGTTTTTCCAATCCTCGTATTCAAGACCGACGGGAAGCGTTCAAAGTGGCATTTGGGCACCGCCGGATTGGATACGCGATCAGCTCGATTTATTTGTGATGTCTTCCGATGGCTTTGCACGCCAGATGAAATTGGAATGGATCGACAATACCAACTGTGATTACCGAGCCTGCTCTATTGATGGGCAGAGATTCGGCCGGGAGTAACTGTGGTAGGGCGATCCAAGTTGCAGAAAGGCAGTCGACTTTCATCGACGTGCTACGAACTGCTTTTCGTTGTCGCGGTGCTCGTCAGCAATCCAGATCTGTCGCTGAGGATCGACTACTGAGACGCAGCCGAAACTCCAACCGCTGCTGTTGAGATTGGCAGCGACGATCTATTGATTATTCAAAACCGTTTGCGGTGCGGATTTGCTCAGTTCGAGCTTAGCGCTCACCTTCTGCAGGCCTGCGGTAAGCGCTTCAATTCCCTTCTGCTGCTCGGCTACGGTTGATTTCAGTTGAGCAATCGTCGCTTCCTGGCTTGCAGCAGTAGATTTCAGTTCCTGCACCATGCGGTGTTCTTTGAGAAACTCATTGAGCAACATCGCGTTCACTGCGTCGTAGCGTACGCTATGAATATTGCCCTGAGCGTCGCATAACACCAGATCAGGATTCACTTTCGCGACGTCCTCAGCGACAAGGCCGAACTGCGGAGTGCAATCGGGATCTATCTCTTGCTTGTAGTGGAACGTGACGGGCTCTAACCCCAGAATGGCTTCGCTCGCCTTATCCATCGGCTTGATTTCATCCTTGAAGCGGGCGGACGAAGGGGCTGTGCCAAGTTGACCGGCGCCATTTACTTGAACGATTGCTCCTGTAACTACGGATCCGCCTATACCCGCGATAAAGGTACGGACCTGGTTCGCACTACCGATGCGTATGGTACTGCTCTCGCCTGCAACACCTTCGTTGCCGATGTCGATATTGTTATCACCTGTATTCAGATTGCGGCCACTAAAATAGCCCAGCGCGATGTTGTTGTCGCCGGCTCCCTGTTGCAGCGCGTAGGCGCCAATGGCCGTGTTAAATCGGTGGGTTTCATTGTCGGAGAGCGCATAGGCGCCAAGGGCAGTGTTTCGTTCACCAACGGTATGGTTTACCATTGCCCATCGACCGACTGCCGTGTTGGCCCGGGCGGTAGTATTTCGGAGAAGCGCGTTCTCGCCTAACGCTGTATTCGCCGTACCAGTAGTGTTGGTGGCGAGCGCGCCCGCGCCAACGGCGCTATTGTAAAGCCCCGTGGTATTGGCTGCCAGTGCTTCAACACCAACTGCCGTGGCCAAATCGGCGGTCGTGTTGTCGCGAAGCGCATCGCGGCCTACAGCTGTGTTGTTCGCGCCGGTCGTGTTACTCGTTAAGGCCTGAGAGCCAGCCGCCGTGTTGCTGTTGGCCGTATTGGTCCTCAGCGTGCGCCAGCCAATCGCTGTGTTGTTGTCAGCCGTGGTCAGGCTAAAGAGTGCGGCGGCGCCAAGCGCCGTGTTATTCGCCCCAGTGGTGAGCATCTCGAGTGCGTTGTGACCGGCGGCGGTGTTGCCATTCCCAAACTCTAGCTGCGCGTTCGCCAGCGGTGAGGTGGCAAAGCACCCAAAGATTAATAATACAATCGTCGCCTGAACAATTCTCGTCATTCTTTTCATCTGTTTCTTCTCCTTTTGTTTTGGGATTCTGTCTGTCTTGAAAGTGTTTAATTCATTCACGTCCGTTAAGCAGCGAGTGCGCAGGCGGCAATTCCGGTGTTGCAGCACTGGTGGAGTCTCCGCATAAATCAGATCCATTTAACAATGTGGGATTATGCGCGAAGGGTGTATTGGACCTTAGTCCTAGGGTTCTCCAATTTGGTGCCGATGCATGCGATTTCCGGCTTACAGCCGGGGATGACGGGGTTCAAAACGGCCGGGTGGTAAACGTTCTATCGGTGCCATATCTGATGCCGGCGGTATTTGTGCCCACGATCCGGAAATGATACGTGGTGTGCGGAGTCAAGCCCGAGATATTGGCAGTCACGTTCTGATAATTAGTGCCAGTCTTGATCTGGTTAGGCGTTCGAGATCCGTAACTGATGGTTCTTCCATACTGAAAATACACCGTGGTGCTCAATCCGTGGGGATAGACTGCTCCGTTAAGCGTGGCTGAATGGCTCATAATCAAGCTTGCCGGATTCGTTATGACGACCGGACGCCCGGTTGGGGAAAGTGTGGTTACACTTACAACATTAGAGTTGCCACTCGTTCCGGTCCCGTTATACGCGCGCACCCGGTAATAATAAGTGGTGCTTGGGCTTAAGCCAGCAACGCTGTGGCTAAGCGTGTTACCGACGTTTAGATTGTGATAGCCTGTTACGTAATTAGTAAACGAATTATTGGTAGCTACATCCAGCGTATAACCGGTTGCACCGTTAACGTTCCTCCAATTGGCTCTGAAACTGTGACTGGCCACAAACGTCGCCGGACTAGCTGTTGGCGCCGACGGCGCGCCTGAATGTATGTACTGTCGTATTTGGGGATAGAAGTTGGCGAACTTGCTGTAGGAAGCCCATGGGCTATTACACGTGGGCGGAGCAGGTCCGCAACTTAAAGCACCCACAAGGTAGTGGGCATTCGAAGTGAAGAGGCCCGATCCACTCGAGCCTGGCTCGGTGCTTCCAGACGCCCAAGCAATTTCATAACCGTCTACCAAACCGAGGCAATTGAAATTCGTGTCCATAATACTGCCGCTCGATCTTCGTAAGTATGAATTGATGCTTGGCGGAATGTATCCGTCAGGATGGTGAAGCCCGAATACACTCGCGCCTGCTGATTGAGCGGTGGAGGTCCATCCGGAAAACCATGCTCCGCCAGGGGGAGTGGTCTGTAGTCGCAAGAACGAAAAATCATTGGAGGCTTGCGTCGCAAGGAGGTTGGCACCCGGTGGAGAATGGACCCAGGTTCGCAAAACCCCGCTGTTACAACTGGTTGTCTGATAAAACCAATATGCTTCAACGGTTTGAGCGACTGCCTGGCTGTTGACGCAATGATTGGCGGTCAGAAAATAGGGAGTCTCATCCTGGGCAAGATTGTTCAGCAAAGTGCCCGTGCACACGAATGAGCCATTGTTGTTAAACATAATTCTTGCAACAGCATTTTTCTCGG
>JBARMF010000422.1:0-4805 GCA_049802315.1 Candidatus Udaeobacter sp. | reverse complement strand
ACACGGCTACTGGTTTCGACGCTCTCGTTAGCAATACCAATGGCTCCTCAAACACGGCTACCGGCAATGCAGCCCTCGGCAGCAATACCACCGGCGGAAACAACACGGCTAATGGCGTGAGCGCCCTCGGGACGAACACCACAGGCAATGACAACACGGCGATGGGCGTTGTCGCGCTAGTTAGTAATACGACCGGCGTCGATAACACGGCCAATGGTTATCAAGCGCTTTACCACAACACTGTTGGCAATGCGAACACCGCCACCGGTAAAAACGCGCTCGTTGGCAACACAGAAGGCCTCAACAACACGGCCATCGGGTATGATGCACTCCAGAGCAACACTACCGGTACCGACAACACGGCCATCGGGTATGCTACGCTCGCCAACATCACAACTGGCGGTGGCAACATCGCAATAGGCGCGGGCGCCGGCAGCGGCTTCACCACAGCCAATGGCACAATCTGTATAGGCACCGGAGGTTCTGGGAACGTGAGCGACAGCTGCTTTATTGGGAATATCTTTGGCGCAACATCATCCGGAGGAGTCGGCGTTTTCATTAATGGAGCCGGTCAACTTGGCACTGCTACCTCCTCGCGGCGGTTTAAAGACGAAATCAAGCCAATGGCGGAGGCTAGCGACGCGCTCTTCGCGCTCAGGCCGGTTACTTTCCGCTACAAGAAGGAAATTGATCCAAAACGCATTGCTCAATTTGGGCTTGTTGCTGAGGACGTAGAATCGGTCGACTCTGACCTGGTGGTGCGCGATAAGGATGGCAAACCCTACAGCGTACGTTACGAGCAAGTGAACGCGATGTTGCTCAACGAGTTTCTGAAAGAGCACAAGGCATTCCTTGAGGAACAAGGTAAAGTGCGTGAGCAGGAATCAACAATTGCACAACTGAAGTCCAAAGTCGCAAAACAGGACCAGGGAATAGAGGCTCTCGCCGCGCATATCCGAGACCAGGACACAAAAATCCAGCGGGTAAGCGATCAGATACAGCTGAACGAACCCGCAGCGCAACTCGTCGAGGGCGACCGCTAGGAACTTGTGGAGGAACAGGAACCACCATCAGCCAGCTAAGGTCAACCGTAGCTCAGCAGCGGAAAGACTTGTTTGGCCTACCGCGCCGGATGCGCGATGCGGACATGATAAAAGTGCATTTGTGGCTTCACGGACGCGGCGTTTCAGCGAGTGACTACGATTAGGACTGTTTGCGCGTCATCCGCCGCCGACACGTCGCCAAAGCCTCTCCAGTGGGAGGCTCTCTCGCAGCGTTTGGCTTCAGTAATTGCTACGGATTAACGTGCCGAAGAGGTCCAAAGTTATCAGGGAAATTGCTTGTATTGAGTACTTGGACGCCAGCATGGTGCTCCCCGTTAAAAGGCGTCACGGTACCTAGGGCACCCGCCCTCACCGCGTCGGCCGGGCGGTTGAACCACAGACCCAGGTGGTAAAGCTGGATCGGATTAGTCGCTGGATTCGTCGAAGCATCCGGAAAGGGTGGGTTGTTGAAGACGAGCGGAGCAGCCGCCGTGCCCGGCGCCACGATAAAGGTCTCTATGCTGAAACGACCGATGAAGATTTCATGGCCGACGCCCTGGCTATTGGTCTCCATATCGCCCTGGTACCAGGTAAGGCCAAACGGTGCCCTGGGTACCTGGATGACGAAGAAATCAAAGTCAGTGTTGGGAGGCAACCCCGATACTATAACGTCCATGATTTCGACTGCACCGACGGATTCGATTTTTACACGGCCATGTGCGTTGGGCAGCGCGTTCTGGAGGGCCCCTGCGTTGTTGCGCACCATGTTGAATTCAAAGACATCGTTGCTGGCGCGAGCTGCCGTGGATGCCAAGGCGGCGACTGCCAGAACGGCAAGCGCGGCGACCTTCATTTTGGTGAATCGGTTTAGAATTTTGCTTTTTGCTTTCATTTTGTAATTAGATTTTGTTCTTTTGACGTCGTTTTTGTAATCGATTGCCTTCTTGGGGCGGAGTACCGCTACATTTTTTTAACGTTAAACCTCGGTGAGCGCAAGAAACGGTTTTTAAACACGATGAGCAGAAGCTCAGCATCAGATGCAGGCGATCCCACAGATGATCGGTCATCATTCGCTAAACTCTCCCGCGTGCTCGTCCGTCTCGATCACGTTGCCAGCGTCATCGTAAACGCGAATTACAGCATCGTGTGAGCGGCTGCTGACGTGCGAGAACAAAAAACAACATTGAGGCGCGTCCGCTTGAAGAGATTACTAGGTGGCGCGTATCCTACCTTTACCTTTTCACCACCCACGCAGAGAAAACGTAATTCGATACGCACAAGATATTTTCTTCTTTCTCCACACGCTCCAGCTCTGCACGCAGCCGCTCGAATTCCGGCTCACTATAAATGCCTTTCTCAATCACAGCCTTCTCCATCGCTTCTACAGATAAGCGATAGCATCGCCTTAAATCGTTTTGATTCACCTCAACCACACAGTCAATCAAGACGTTGGATGAGCTATAACCAAGCTTTTGAAACAACGACCATACCTTGGGCCCTAGAAATGGGTCAGGGAAAAGCCTGCGGAACAAGTCTGGAAGGCGCTCATATGCCCAACTGTCCGGATAACAGCGTTGAAATGAAAAATCCGGCTCTTGGACCGCGACCGCCCCGCCGGACTTACAAACGCGCAGCATCTCTTTAAGAACTGCTTCTGGCTCGGCTAGATGCATCAGCAAATAACGTGCGAAGACAAAATCGAAACTGTTGTCAGCAAATTCCAAGGCGGACACATCTCCTTGCTCAAAAGAAACATCGTCCTGCCCACCCGAGGATAATTTCTTCGCCGTCTCGACCAAATCTGGGTTTAGCTCTAGGCCAACGATTTCGTTGGGCTTATCTAACGTTCGAGCAAGGTGGCGAGTCGTTTCGCCCATTCCACAACCTAAGTCTAGGCCTCTAGCGCCAGATGGAAGTTGAAGGACGCTCAATAACCTGTCGGTCACCGGAGCTAACACCTTAGCTAATAGCTTTTGGCGTTCGAGATTAAGCTCACTTATTACATATGCCATATATCGATCTCCGCTGATATGAATAGCTCAGGCCGCATTCGTTGCGGCAGCGGTGGCGGCGTGGGGCTCTCGGTGCTAACCGTTTTTGGTGAACTGTGTTCGACAGTTGATTCCATACAGTTCTAAGCGCCTAACCTGCAATCTATTTCATGCCGTTGCGAGGGGAAAGCGATTAAAAGGTGGAGAAATTGGAAGCGACCGTTGCCGATCTCGCGGAGCAACTGCAGAAAGTAACCACGCGGATGCAAATGACTAATTCCAGCGGGCAAGTGGCTGTAATTGATCGGTAACGACGATCACGGTACGATTCCCATTTCGACAATTTCGTTGCGAGAGGTGGTTGTGCCGCGTTTGTTCAGGATATGGAGGTTCCAGGCGATCCTGTGGCTTCAGGTTACGATCACATCGGGAAAGGTCTGCGCCGGAGGGACCTGGATCCGAATCCGATCAGGCAATTTGCGAATTGGTTCACCGCCGCGATAGAGGCCGGCATTCGTGATGTCAACGCGATGAGCCTTGCGACGGCGGGTCGCGACTCGAGACCGTCGGTGCGAATCGTTCTCCTGAAGAGTTTCGAACAAGACGGCTTCGTGTTCTTTACGAATTACGAGAGCAGAAAGGGGAAACAGCTCGAGGCCAATCCGTACGCCGCACTTGGGTTTTACTGGATCGAGCTCGACCGGCAAATTCGTATCAGCGGAAAAGTAGAAAGAACCTCGCGTGAAGAGTCGCAAACGTATTTTCATTCGCGGCCTGTCGGAAGCCAGTTGAGCGCATGGGCGTCGCGTCAAAGCGAGGTGGTTGATGGCCGGCGTGTGCTCGATGCGCGCATGGCGGAGATGACTGAGCGCTACGGCGACAAGCCAATTCCATTGCCGCCGCACTGGGGCGGTTATCGACTCAAGCCGGACAAAATCGAATTTTGGCAGGGCCGTTCCAACCGTTTGCACGACCGGTTTCGGTACACGCGGCAGGCGGATGCATCGTGGAAAATCGATCGGCTCGCACCATGAGAAATGACGAATGAGGAATGTCTAATGACGAAGGAATGACGAAATCCGAATGACGGAGCTCGCTCGTTGCCGTTTTCGTCATTTGAACATTCGGGCTTCGTTCGTCATTCGTGGATTCGAGCTTCGTCATTAATACATCGGTCGATGAAGAATTCCGATGGCAGAATCCAGATCGTTCAAGGCGACATCACTAAACTGGACGTTAATGCCATTGTGAACGCGGCGAACACAACACTCCTCGGCGGTGGCGGCGTCGATGGCGCGATTCACCGCGCCGCAGGCCCCGAACTGCTGGCCGAATGCCGCACGCTGGGCGGTTGTCTTCCAGGCGAAGCCAAAATCACACGTGGATATCGCTTGCCAGCTCGCTTTGTCATTCACGCAGTCGGTCCGATATGGCGCGGCGGAAAACATGATGAGGCGCGAACACTGACAAATTGCTACCGCAATTCGCTCCAGCTTGCGGTGGAAAGTGAAATCAAAACAGTGGCGTTTCCGGCGATCAGTTGCGGCGCCTACGGTTATCCGATTAACGAAGCCGCGCAGATTGCATTCAAAGCGACGCGCGAATTTCTCGCGGTGAACGATAATCCCCAGAAAGTAATTTTCATTGTTTGGGGCGAAGACGTTTACGACGCATATCGTGAGGCGCTTCAAAAATGACGAATGACGAATGTCGAATGTCCAATGACGAAGGAATGACGAAATCCGAATGACGATAAGAACGATAACGTTGA
>JBARMF010000421.1:0-3508 GCA_049802315.1 Candidatus Udaeobacter sp. | reverse complement strand
CGACAAAAAGAGAATTAAGGAGCAAGCAAGAACGCATGAAAGCGATCAGAGTAAAAGAATTTGGGGGACCAGAAGTTCTGCGTTTGGAAGAAGCGCCGACGCTGCACCCCGGTCGTGGTGAGGTGCTCGTGCGAATGCACGCTATCGGTATCAATCCGGTGGAGACTTATATTCGCGCGGGAACATACGCGCGATTGCCAGAGTTGCCTTACACGCCGGGCAACGACGGCGCGGGCGTGGTCGAGCACGTTGGTTCGAGTGTAACGGAGTTCAAGCCCGGCGATCGTGTTTATACCGCGGGATCAGTGAGCGGAACGTACGCGGAGTTCGCGTTGTGCAGAAAAGAGCAAGTGCATCCGTTGCCTGCAAATGTTTCGTTCGCGCAAGGCGCCGCCATGGGCACGCCGTACGCGACGGCATATCGCGGGCTGTTTCAGCGCGGACATGCGAAGCCAGGCGAAATCGTGCTGGTGCACGGCGCCAGCGGTGGTGTTGGCACGGCGTCGGTGCAATTGGCGCGCGCTCGCGGTCTGCGCGTGCTCGGCACCGCGGGCAGTGATGAAGGACAGAAGCTCGCGCGCGAACAGGGCGCGCACGAAATGTTCGATCACCGCGCGCCTGATCATTTTGAGCAGATCATGAAAGCAACCAATGGACGTGGCGTTGACGTCATCGTGGAAATGCTTGCGAACGTGAATCTCGGGAAAGATCTAACCATTCTGGCGAAAAACGGGCGCGTTGTAATCATCGGAAGCCGCGGCAGTGTAGAGATTAATCCGCGCGACACGATGCAGCGCGATGCCGATGTTCGCGGAATGGTGTTGCCAAACACGACGCCGGAAGAGATGGCCAGCATTCACGCCGCGCTCGTAGCCGGGCTCGAAAACGGGACCTTGCGTCCGGTGATCGGGAAGGAATTTCCGTTGAGCGAAGCCGCCCAGGGTCATCGCACGGTCATGGAGCCAGGAGCGTTTGGGAAAATTGTCCTGCTAACGGGAAACTAAAAAGAAAAAACGCAGACCGATTAGGGCTCTAAACGCGCCACTAAAATCTCGCAGTCCGACCCGTAATCTTTCGCAACGCAGTTTGTGAAATAAATTGCTTTTCCGTCGGGAGACCATCGCGGCGCTGTCCCGCGGCCTTCCGTATTCGCAACCAGACGTGGGTTACCGCCATCCACGTCCATGACGAAAATCTGGTAGCCGTGGCCACGGCGGTTCGAAGCGAACGCGATTTTCCTGCCATCAGGCGACCACGCGGGCCAGCCATCGAAGAACGGGTTGTTTGTAAGGTTGCGTGGGTTCGAGCCGTCGGCGTCGGCAACGAAGACCTCTGAGTTCTCGTCACCAATGATTTTGCGGAACGTGATATGTTTCATATCGGGCGACCACGAACCGTAGGTATTGATTCCGCCTGTGATAAGAGGCGTGATTTTCTTCGTGGCGAGATCGACTGCGTTGATCTCAGCGGAATTTTTCTTCGGCGGTGCCAGGTCGTCATTCGTGCAATAGATCACGCGCTTGCTGTCCGCGGACCAGTTTGGGTGAATGGTATTCTGCTCGGGAGGCGTGAGCACTTCCACGTTGCCGCCATCAATTCCAATGATCGCGATGCTGTGACGTTCCTTGGCAATAAGGACGAACGCGATCTTGCTTCCATCGCGTGACCATGCGGGATCTTCATGATCGGCATCATCACGCGTAAGCTGGACGATATTGGAGCCGTCGACGTCCATCGTGAACAATTGTTCCTTACCCGCAATCATTGTGATAAAGACGAGTTTTTTGCCGTCCGGCGAAGGGAAGGGATCGAAATTCTGTGCGTGAGTGATCTGCACCGGAATGGAAATTACCCTATCGGCTGCGGCAGCGGCATGCAGCCACGTCCATGATATCGTTAATACAATTGCGAACTCAAAGTGAAGTCTGCGCGTGGTAAACATGGTTACGAATTATTTCATTTTACGCCAGATCACGTCCTCGTTGTTACGGCGGTCGATCAAGGCGTTGACTTTACCTGCCGCATCGTAACGAAACACAATTCTGCCTTCGACGCCTTTGCGGAAGAAAATTTCTGATGTTTCCGGGAACAGTTGTTCTTTCTTGCCCTTCCGCTCGATCACAAGTTTGTCGCCTTCGGCGGTGACCGATCTCGTTTGGCCGGGTGCGAGTTCGTAGGTGCCGACATACTCACCAAACTTTTTTGGATCAGCTTTGCCCACGGACGGATCTTCGTAATAGCGATGCGCCTGACTGGCGATGATCTGCCAATTACCGTTGCGCTGAAGCCAGGTGTCCGTGGTGTGATAACGCGCTTTCAGATTTTGGCCGAAAATCGTCTCCGTTTCGTTAGCGTCGTAACTGAGTACCGCGGTGTTTCCAATGATCCGGCTCTGAACGTTCTCGATCTTAATCGTTCCGGAATATCCGGCTGGGAGCGGTGTGATATCAGCGATCAGTTTTGGCTTGTCGAAAATGCGTCCTTTCTCGTCGGCAAAGATGCAATCGTCGGCGAAATACTTTTTCCACGGCGCCTGATTGCCAGGAACCACCGAATCATAAAGCTCCTGAGTGCGCCGGATCAGTTCGTCCTGTGTAATGGGAACATCTGCGGCGCAGACGATGGTTGCAGCAGACAGAAATTTTATGAGCGCCAGTTTCATAACAAAGAATGAAGTAAGAACCAGACATCGGAAACAGAAAAGCGAATCAGGCTGCAACGGATGCGAAGCAACGGCCACGCTTTTCAACCAGGAACACAGGAAAGGCCATTTTAATTTTACCTTCTTCCTTTTGCCTTTCTTAATCGGGGGATTGCAAAACTCGGCCGAATTCGGTAACAGGGCGGATTACATCTATGAAACCAACAACACGCCTTTTCCTCAGCAGTATCGCCGCCGGATGCACAGCACTGTTAATCAGCTGCGCCAGCACGCAGACCACCACGCAAAATAGAGAGAGCATGCTCGTGGCCTCCGGATTTAGGGTCATCACTCCCAAGACGGCCGCCCAAAAGCAAAAGCTCCAGAATCTTCCGGCCGGGAACGTGACCATGATCAAAAAGGGCAAAAAAATGTATTATATTTTCCCTGACCCGGCTCACAATCAGGCGTACGTCGGTGGACCTAAAGAGTACCGGGCCTATCAACAGCTTCGCGCCGACAAGAAACTCGCCAAGGAAGATCTCCAGGACGCCGAGATGTATCAAGACGCGACGATGGAGTGGAGTATGTGGGATGGTGGTGAAGGAGTTTGGGGACCGATGGGAGGACCGGCAGCATTTTAAAAGTCCAAGCCGACCATCGGCGACGGTGACATCACTCCGGTTTCACGGATTGCGCGCTGGCTCGCGGCGATGGAAGCGATGACGGGTCTGCTTTCTATAGCGGTCCTAATCACTCGGCTGGGATTCACTCTATTCGAGCGCAAAATCTGAGAATTCGTGACGATGTGGCGGCGCTTCCCGGCGGTGACGAGCTAGCCCCAAAGTCTTATGACAAAACCTGATT
>JBARMF010000420.1:0-2123 GCA_049802315.1 Candidatus Udaeobacter sp. | reverse complement strand
CGAAGGCGGGCCAGTTGCATCGTGATGGTGGACCCGCCTGTAGTCGCTCGATGAAGACGCACGAGTTCCGCCGCGCCGCGAGCAAGTGCGATCGGATTCACACCCGGATGATGGGCGTAATATTTGTCCTCATAGCGCAGCGTCGCATCGATCAGGTCCGGCGAAATTTCTTCCAGCGGCGTCCAAATACGAAATTTTTGGTCGGCACTGAGGGTGATCCGGAGCAATTTGCCGTTGCGATCACGCACGCACTGGGAAAACGAAATCCCATCGAGCAGCGCCGGCTTTGGCAATATGAGCCAAGCAAACCACGCGGTCATCCCGAGCACGGCGAGGGATCTCACCGATGGAGCACGGATCACACGCAATACGTAGCGCGAACCACGAGCTTTTGAGAGGTCCCTCACTTCGTTCGGGATGACACGCGTTTTCATTTTATATCTCTCCAAGTGTCATTCGGTCACCGTGATTTTTCCGCCGATGCCGCGGCCTTTCACATTGCGATCGTACATGGACTGCGCGAACACGGGCGGCACGATGAACTGGCCGCGGTTACACGATTTGATTTGGTAATCGATCTCGAGCGCGCTCGTCGGCGCGGTGACGAAGAATACCGCGCGGTCCTCGCGGACATCGACGTAGTCCACGCCATTCATTGGAGACGCACCAGTGCGCGCCGACGAATCGATGACTTCGAATCCGCCCGGCAGAAGATCGATAATCGCCACATTGGTGATCGGTTCCCGCTGTAAACTGCGAACGTGCAGTCGCACGTGGATTTGCTCGCCCACGTGTGTGCTGGTGACCGCGTCGTTATTTTTGCCCAGAATTTCTCGATAAATCTCCAAACCATTCGTGAGCGATTCAGTTGGCGCGTGACCGTCGAAGCCTGCTTCAACGACTTGGAAAAACGCACCGGGGCCACTCAACTTTTGGCTGCTCGCGAAGCGCAATGCGCTCGCGTTACCTGAAAACTCCGAGCGCAAAAGCGGCTTCGTTCCGCGCGTCAGCCTGGTCTCGTTTTTATCCTTGAGTACCTCGGCGATCGCTAGCTCTGGTGGGTTTTGCGCTATTGCATGCGAGTACGCCTTTAAAGCGCGCACTGCATAAGCAGAGGAAAGCGTGTTGAAATCGCCATCCCCGATCGGTTTGAGAATGTGTTGGAATTGCTCGGCTGAGATTTTGTGTAGCCGCGCGGGGAACTCGCGAGCGATCACGGCGATATATTGCGAATTCATGCCGAGCGGCTGACAGAAATCGTCGCGCACAATCGTGTCCCGATTATCCATCTTGTAGCTGTCGATCAAACGCTCAGCCTCGGTGTCTTTGTGAAGCAGATGCAGCGCACCGGCGAGATAAACGCCCGTGATATCTTTCTGCCACCGATCGTGCTCATGCTTTTCGAGCCAATCGCGGAGGTTCAAAATGTAGTTTGTCGTGATAACACCTTCGCGTGTGAGAACGTAGATCGCGTAAGCGACCGCGCGCGCATCAGCGAAGTCTGTCGGCTCGCGTGTCACCATTTTTTGCAAGTTGCGCAGGCCGCTCGCAAACATTTCCGGCGGCGGCACTAATCCCGCGGCTTTCGATTCACTCAAAAAATCCATCACATACGCCGAGACGAAGCTGATTGAATCGCCGGTCTCCGGCACCCAGTAGCCGAAACCCCCTTGGTCATTTTGCCGGCGCGCCAGGACGCCAAACGTGCGTTCGAGTTGTTTGTTGATCTCGGCGCGGCTTAATCCGAAATCGGCTTCATCAGCCAGCATCAATCGGCAGAACGCGCCGCTGGTGATTTGTTCGCTGCAGCCGAACGGAAAATCTTTCAGGTAGGCATCGAGCCCGTGCGCGAGACCCAGTGGCAGCGCTGAGACGGTCGCATCGAGTTTGCGAAACTCCGGGTGCATCTGGCGAGTCAGAGGGATTTCGATCCTCTCTTTGAAGCTGCCACTGCGCACGTCAGTCATATACTGGACAGGCGGCCGCACGCTCAGCGTAGCGCGGCGCTTTGTTTGCTGGCCGTTTGCACGCGCGATGAACGTGATTTCTCCGGAGCCGAGCTTGTCTGTTGCACAGAACTTGAAGATCGCTGTTTGCTCTCGGCCTTCAGCAATATGCAACGT
>JBARMF010000419.1:0-4182 GCA_049802315.1 Candidatus Udaeobacter sp. | reverse complement strand
GTGATGACGATTGATGCGCTGTCGATTTTTTTCTGGATGGCTGCGATGTTTACCTTTTTGCTCGCAGTGGAAAACCCCGAACGCTTTCGGGGCTTCTGGTATTGGCCGTTTACCGGTCTGCTGATCGGACTGGGATTTCTCTGCAAGTACACTAATGCGTTCGAATTAATTTCGGTGTTACTCGTGCTGGCGCTCGTGCCACGGTTACGTCGGGAGTTCAAACGCCCCGGCGTGTATTTGCTGATCGGGATGTTCGTTCTTTGCACAATTCCGCCGATTGTGTGGAACGCGCAGCACGCCTGGATCACGCTGGCGCATTTGCGCTCGCGCGGGAATCTCGATCACGGCTTTGGCTTTCATCCGGCTGAGGTGCTCTCATTTCTCGGTCAACATTTCATCGTTTATTCGCCGCTGCTGTTTCTCGCCTTGGCCTGGGGTGTGATCGCAAGTTGGCGGCGCATCAATCAGCAATTCAAAGTTCTGTTTTTAATGTGGTTTGGTTTGCCGGTGTTTGGTTTTTACCTGCTTCTGTCGCTTAACAAGAGTGCCGCGCCGAATTGGGATGGGCTTGCTTTTTTTGGTTTTGGATTGGTCGCGACGTATTTCTGGTGGCATCGGCTTGAGGCAAACGCGCTTTTACGGACATGCGCCAGCGTCGCAGTAATGGTGGGATTGATCATGAGCCTGATCGCATTGAACACAGATTCGCTGCGAGTGATCGGTTACCAATTGCCGCGGAGCGATCCCAGTGATCGGATGCGCGGATGGAAAAGCGCGACTGAGGCCCTGGAAAAAATGCGCAACGATCTTGAAGCGCAATTAGGCGAGAAACTTTTCCTCATTGCTGACGCTCGCGATCGCGCGTCCGAGATTTCATTTTATCTGCGGGACAAACGAGTGGAAGGCCCGGGCCATCCGCCCGTTTACATCCCCGAATCGCAGGACCTGGTGAATCAGTTTTCGTTTTGGCCGCGCTACGACGAATTCATCGAATTAAAACCTGGCGTGCAACGGCCGGACGGCGAGGTTTACACCGAAGAGAACGGCATCAACTTGTTCGTCGGACGCGATGCGCTTTTTATCCGGGCTGGCGAAAAGGAACATGTACCTCGCAATATACAGGCTGCATTTCAATCCACTGAGCCGGTGGGAACAATCGAAGTGTCGCGCTACGGAAGGGTCACACGAATCTGGCAGATCTTCCTCTGTCGAAGTTATCGGATGCTGCCGTTATGAGTTGCTATGCTCACGAGCTCTTAACGCGAGTCATCCTGAGCGACGCGAAGCGGAGGCGAAGGATCTCGCGGCGAAGCCTTAAAGGAACGCAACGGGATTCCTCGACTTCGCTCGGAATGACACCCCTTCGACACCTCTTTACATCATCTTGAATAAGTCGCCATGAACCAGACTGCGAGTTCACCCCAAGTTTCTGTGATCGTGCCCCTCTTCAACGAGGAAGAGAATGTTCCGATCCTGCAAGCTGAGCTCCGAGCAGCGCTCAGGGCCATCGATCACGAATTCATTTTTGTCGATGATGGATCAGCTGATCAAACCGTGGAGCGAATTGAAACTGCGCCAAATCTGCGAGTGATCCGTTTCGAAAAAAACGCCGGACAAAGCGCCGCGATGTACGCCGGGCTGCAAGCCGCGCGCGGGGCAATTGTCGTTCTAATTGACGGCGATTTGCAAAACGATCCGGCCGATATTCCAAAATTAGTCGATGAAATTTCACGCGGCGCTGATCTTGTTTGCGGTTATCGCGCGCTGCGCAGGGACACGCGTGTGAAACGGCTCACCAGTCGCATCGCCAACGCTGTCCGTAGCCGTTATACAAAAGATGGCGTGCGCGATACCGGTTGCACGCTTAAGGCGATGCGACGCGAGTGCGTTAGCGCGCTGTTTCCGTTCAAGGGAATGCATCGGTTCATTCCTGCCCTGATCAAAGACGCAGGTTACCGGCTGGTGGAAATTCCAGTGAACCATCGGCCGCGGCGGTTTGGTCAAACTAAATACGGTCTGGGCAATCGTGCGGTGCGTGCCACTGTCGATATGTTCGGTGTGCGCTGGTTGCTCTCGCGGCGTTTGAATTACAAGATTCGAAAAGAGAGCTAGCGGCGCAGCGCTTCCAAAACCCGCTTGTCAAGCTATGCCCTGCCGCTAAGCTTGGCCTCCCGCACGGAGCATCTGCATGTCCCTCGCCAATTTACTTTCTGCCGAGCAAATCATTCCCGAGATGAAAGCTACCGAGCGTTGGTCGGCTATTGTTGAGCTGATCGATCTGCTAGTTAGCCTCGGCAAAATTAAGTCCGCGGATCGCGATCCAATTCTTGCCGCGCTAAAGCAACGGGAGGAAACAATGAGCACCGGGATCGGATTCGGAATTGCCATACCGCATTGTTCATCCGACCGGCTCGCCGAAGTAGTGGCTGCGTTCGGAAGATCGACTAAAGGGATCGAGTTCGATGCGTTGGATAACGCGCCCGTGAAATTTGTTGTTCTTTTTATCGTGCCGAAAAATCAATTTCAAACGCACCTGCGCACGCTGGCTTCCATAGCAAAATTTCTGAATGACCGCTCTGTGCGCGAGAGTCTTGCCAGCGCCAAATCCGCTGACGAAATTTTGGCGGTGTTTCGCGAACGTTCGTAGGAAGTGGCGCAGGCAATCCTGCCTGCGAGATTGAAACTTCGCGAGCAGACATGATTGTCTGCTTCACTCGATGGAGACCTTCCAATCACTTCTCGCGAAAAAGCTTTCCGACGCTTTGGCAAGCGCCGGATTGCCCGCCGCGGCAGGCGAATTGACGCAGGCGACCGATCCGCGGTTTGGCGACTACCAGAGCAACGTTGCTCTCGTACTTGGAAAACAGCGTGGCGAAAATCCGCGGGCGCTGGCGGAAAAGATCATAGCGCAATTGGATGTTAACGATGTGTCCGAACCACCTGTTGTCGCCGGCGCTGGATTCATCAACTTCACATTGCGTCAGGCCGCCGTCGAAAAACAGACACTCGACATCTCGCTGGATCAACGTCTCGGCGTCGCCGAAACAGAATCACCATGTCGCATTGTCATTGATTTCGGATCACCCAATGTGGCGAAACCGATGCACGTCGGTCACATCCGGAGCACCGCGCTCGGCGATGCACTGGCGCGCGTCGCAAAATTTCTTGGGAACGAAGTGATTCGCGATAATCACGTAGGCGACTGGGGAACACAGTTCGGGATGGTCATTTGGGGATGGAAAAATCTTTTGGATCGAAAAGCACTGGAGCGCGATCCGCTGGCCGAAATTGTCCGCATTTACAAGGAAACAAACGAACGAGCGAGCAACGACCCGGAAGTGCGTGAAGCGTGTCGCCAGGAATTGGTGAAATTGCAGGCCGCGGACAAGGAAAACACAGATATTTGGAACGAATGCGTGGCGTTTTCGATGCAGGACTTCGAGCACGTTTATCGACGGCTCGACGTGCATTACGACCTGCAATGCGGCGAAAGTTTTTACAACGATCGGTTGCCCGGCGTCGTGAATCGCCTGCTGAAGGCTGGGATAGCGGAAATTAGCGAGGGCGCCGCAGTCGTGTTCTTTCACGATAATCCCGAGCTGGCTGACAAACCTTTGATCGTTCGCAAACGGGACGGCGGATTCAATTACGCTACAACCGATGTCGCCACGATTGATTATCGGGTTAACGAATTGAAGGCCGACGCGATCTGGTACGTCGTTGGCGCGCCGCAGACATTGCATTTCAAACAGCTTTTCGCAGTCGCCCGTCGAGAAGGTTACACCGCCGATCTCCGCCACATCATATTTGGAAGTGTGCTGGGGGAAGATCGCAAACTGATGAAGACGCGCTCGGGTGAAAATGTTCCGTTGCGCGAGCTTCTCGATGAAGCGTGCAGACGCGCCCGAAAAATCATCGACCAAAAAAATCCGGACCTGAGCGAGGAGGAAAAGAACGACATTGCGGAGAAGATTGGCATCGGTGCCGTGAAATACGCGGATCTGTCACAGTATCGGACGACAGATTATGTTTTTTCATGGGACAAAATGCTTTCTCTGCACGGGAACACTGCGCCGTATTTGCAGAATGCGTATGTCCGAATTCGCTCGATCTTTCGTAAAGCAGGCGAGTCTGCAACAAGGAATGACGGCTTCCCAGCCGTCACGTCACAAACCGACGGCT
>JBARMF010000418.1:0-2700 GCA_049802315.1 Candidatus Udaeobacter sp. | reverse complement strand
TGGCTTACTGGTTGCGCAAGGACATGCGCCCGGTTGAGCTGGCGCGGGAGGCGTTCGTAGTGGCGGGACTCAAACCCTATGATCACGTCATCCGTGGCGGGACCGATGGCTCACGCCTGACCGAGCTTGGCCTTCCGACCCCAAATCTGTTTTGCGGTGAGCACAACGCGCATGGTCCGCTCGAATGGGTTGCGGTGCAGGACATGGAGTCGGCTGTAACCGCGTGTGTCCACCTCGCAGCGTTGTGGGAAAGAAAAGGCTGAGTTGAACTCTCTCATCACGCGCCTGCGGGGCTTGGGTGACGCTATGGCGTGCCAAGCATAGAAGGTAAAGTAACAAGGGTAGGAGTGAGCAAGCCGGGAGGTGAGCGAGTTTCAATGGAGCTGATGGGATCAGCGACATAGAAGGTAAAGCCGTGACGGGTAGCGGCGAGCAAGCGGGGACGCGAGCGAGTTTCAATTTTTCAATTGCAAATTGTGACTGATCTGAACTTCTTAATTCTTAATTCGTTCATCGGATTCGCAGTCGGATACTTTCAGTCAACGATCCACTCCAACGGTCGCGGCTGAAAATTCAGGTCGCGTTTTGCCTTGGCGTTCGACACGCCTCGCATCTGAGTTCCGTAGTAAACCGCATCCGCGCCACCATCACTTTTCAGAGAATCCTCAACTGATACCTGCGGCGGTGGCGGAGCCTTCAGCCATCGCGCAAACGCAGGGAGCCATTCGCGCAGCGCTAAAGGTTGAGCATTCGCAATCAGATAAATCCCAGGGTTGCCGCGCTCCACTGCTGCAATGGTGGCAATCGCTGCGTCCTCAATGTGTAACCACGACCAAACGCCTTCGCCATTCCCGGTGATCGGAAACTGCTGCTGTCGCACCTGTCGGGCAACATCGCCATCGGGGTTGAACCAGGTGCCGGGTCCATAGAAGAAACCATAACGTAGGACGATCCCTTCCATGTTGGGATTTCCTAGTAAGCGATGCTCTAGCTGAGTTATCTCGCGGGCACTTGCTGCAACCGCAGGCGAGGCATCCAACGCCAGGGGCGTATCTTCATCTGCCAATCCACGACCCGGAATCGCATAGAACGCGACTGATTGCCTCAGGTAACGCCGCACACCCGTTGCTTGCGCGGCTGCCAGCACATTCGCGCCCCCTTGCAAACGAATGCGATGGTTGAGGGCGGCGGCGGCGTTCATTGACTCATGGGTGTAGGTTTTGGGTAGGGCGGTGAGTTGTTCAATCACGACTTCAGGCTGAGCACGACTGACAACCGTTTTGACTGCATCGGTATCAAATACATCGGCGATGGCAGGTTCTATGCCTTGTTGCACCAAAGCCTGAGCTTTTTCTGGAGAACGGGTCAGAGCAACAAGAGCGTGCCCTTTGGCGAGCAATTCGGCGATCAGCGGACGACCGATGGCTCCCGTTCCGCCTGCAACAAAAATCTTCAGCTGTGAACCTCCTCTTGAAGTATGGGACTATTCTTCATAACTCCTACTTGAAACTCGCGCGCCTCCCAACTGGCTCGCGGTCATTCTGCTATTCCTTTTTGTAAGCGTTGCGCCGTTCCGTCGCCGTAGCGGCCCAACATTATCGACGACACTTCCTTTATCATTGATCGCCAAGATCGCGATCGCGATGACCTTTCTTAATACCTTGGTCATTCTTTTTGGCTGGCCTGGCGTGCTGCTGCGAGTCTGCCCCTGATGTTCTACTTTCCTCTCCTGCCCCATTTCACACCATCGTGTACGTGACGATCGCAGCCACGTCGCCTGAACCGCTCTCGTCTTTCGGGACTTCCAGGACGGCCTTGATAACATAGGGCGGTTCCTTCTTCACCCACCATGTCATACGGCCGTAGAGTTTCGTTGGTGTCTCGACTACCCATGTTTCCGCCTTTTTGCCCGCACCGGCATCTACAGTCTCGCGCCCTTTAACGCGGACCGGAACCCAATCAATCGCCATCTTCGTGGTATCGAGAGTTGGGATTTCCGTTGAATAACCATCCGCCAGCGGAAGAGTAGAGATAAGCATTCCATACATTCCGCCGTAAAAGTCGAACACCCGGCGGTCGAGTTTTACGGTAGCTTCCTCAGGCTTTGCGCCGGTTGAATCAGTGTGGCGATACGTCACGGTCTCATGCTGGAACTCGACATGACGAATATTTCCATTGTCACTGCGCGAGTAATCGAAGGAGAGTGGTTCCATCGTCTTCGGGTCAAACACGCTTAGAAACGTCAACTGAATTCCTTTCTTGGGGTACTTCGCCACTTGTGTCCTTTTCATCGCGGGCTGACCTTTGTAGATGGTGTTTTCCAAGGAATCACTCCAAGTCCCCACCTCCACCACAGGCGCGCCCGGTTTTTGCTGGGTAAGCTTCCAAAGATTTGTGCATGGCTTAAGCTGCGAACCCGTGAGCCTGGCATCTCCCACTTCCACGCTTGCCGACCCGGCACAAAGAACAGACGCGTAGAAACAAAATGCGATAGCAACCGATAACAGACGATTCCTCATGATATTTGATTGTCGATCCAATGCGCAAACGAGCAAGGAATCTTCGTCATTCAAGATTCGACATTGTTTCGGGGTTCGTTATTCAGGTTTCGTCATTCGTCTTAATCAACCATGTGTAACACGTGAAGCGCTCGCCGAGGCGAGCGAAGCTGACGGCGGCCGTACGACTAAGGTCCTATTC
>JBARMF010000417.1:0-3973 GCA_049802315.1 Candidatus Udaeobacter sp. | reverse complement strand
GAGCGTTTCAATGCCTCGGACAATTCTGAAACAATGCTGGCTTTTTCTGGTCGCATACTCTCGAGCTAATTATTCAGGTCCTACACTCCGCTCAGATAAGGGCCGGGATCGATGCGGACGCCGGGGGACATAGTCGCACTGATTGTTACACCTTCAAGGTAGCGGCCCTTAGCCGTCGGCGGTCGAGCGCGCATTACAGCTTCAATTACTGCATTTGCGTTCTCCACAAGCGCGCTTTCTTCAAACGAAAACTTTCCAACCGGCACGGCAACGTTTCCATTCTTGTCGAGCTTGAATTCAATGCGGCCGGCTTTCACCTCCTGCACCGCTTTCGCAGTGTCTTCGGTGACGGTCCCTGTCCGCGGGTTGGGCATCAGCCCGCGCGGGCCGAGCACTTTCCCCAACTTCCTCACTTCGGCCATCGCCGCGGGTGTAGCGATCGCGACATCAAAATCCTGAAAACCTTCCTGGCATTTCTGGATTAAATCTTTCATGCCGACGAATTCCGCGCCGGCGTCTGTGGCCGCCTTTGCCGCTTCACCTTCTGCAAAAACGAGTACTCGTACCTGTTTTCCGCTGCCGTGTGGAAGCGGGCAAGTTCCGCGCACCATCTGATCGGATTGCTTAGGATCAACCCCAAGGCGAAATGATAGCGTCACCGTCTGGTCAAACTTGGTTGGCGAGAATTTCTTTAGCGTCGCGACTGAATCGGGGAGATTGTAGTTCTTTGCCCGATCTACTTGCTCCGCGGCCGCGCGATAACGTTTGCTACGATTTGTTTGCATTATTCGGTGCAGTTCAAACGCCGTTCGCTGATTTAGCAGCGAGGCTCCTGCTTAATTATCCCGCTCAGTCAAGCAAGCGGGACACGGAACGTAGCGGTTATCTTTTCCTTGTCAAAAAGATGATTTACGTGAAGCAACGAGGCCTCCCTACTATGGCTTGGCCATTTTTGCGGTGCTCTCCGCCAAGCCTTGTTGCGCCGCGGCGAGATTCGGATCGAGCGCCAAGGCCTCTTTGAAAGCGTTGTTGGCGCGTTCGTGTTGATTGACAGAAGCCAGGTACTTTCCACGATTGGTCAGCATTCTCGCATAAGCAGGCAAAATTTTGAGGTTTACGACATCATCCTTTGCAAAACGCACCGTCCCATCAGCCAATCCCCGCATCCGGAGATGCGGCTCAGGGGATTCATGAAAGCTTTGGTCGGTGGTGAGATTGAAAACCAGCCCTTGCGGCACAAGTTGATAGGTTTCGGGGATCCACCGGGTCAAGTAGCTGTTCAGTGAGTCAGCGATCAGCACATCATTCGTGATATAAACTGGCGCGGTCTTGATTTCGTTCCTGACGATCGCCTGAATCATCTCCAGAAACGCCATGCTGATCCTTTGGGTAAGGTCCTGGCTCCGGGAAAAAGTCGCAGGATCACTCTCCCATTGCTTTAGGATCGCAACATATGGATCAATCTTTTCGCGCGACCGGTCCATCATACCGGGATGTGCGTGCTTTAGATAATCGAAGTACCACGAGCGGCGCAGCAGATTGATGTCCACTACTTTCACATCGCCACGACGTTGTTCTATTTCTTGCGCGTACAACATAGGAGACGCGACCTGCCAATCTTGCGTGAGCAACAGTCCATTGGGCGCGATCGTGCTGAACAGGTTCTCAACATAATCATCGGCAATGAAGTAATGCCTGCGGTTGTTGAATGGCCAGTTCGCAGCGAACGCCGTCGCCAATGTCAGGACAATCGCAGTCGCAGCAGCCACATACGGCGTCCACATCGGCGAACGCCTCGAAGGAGCAAGTTGAACTAACCAGCGGAAACCTAGTCCGGCCGCAATCGCGATCGAAATGAATGCCGGCAAATAGTACGCGTCCTTGTCCTCGGCAATTTCGTAGTTCAGCGCGTAAGCCAGGTCGGCAAGCACGATCAACAGCAAAAACCAAAAAACCGTGCGGTCACGCTTGTACGCGCTGGCGAGCCCGGCCACCGCTAGAAACAACGCCAAAGGCAACCATGCAAAGCCAAACTCACGGCCGGCCATTCGACAAAATTCAACAAACTGCGTCCCCATGGTCGCGGGCGAAAAAGAGAAGAACACGCGATACTGCCGTCCGGTGATATGCCACCAAATTTCCTGCAGCGAACGCGGATTCCCCCAGTTCATCGCGGGGGAGCGCGACGCTGCCCACGGCAAATAACTGTAGACAAGGATCAACGCGGTGATCGAGATCAGCGCAGCATATAAAAGGCGTCGGCTGGTGAAGAACTTCAGGCCCTCTGTCCTGTAAACGACTGCAGCGATGGCCGGAAGCGTTAACGCCACAGTCACGTGATGAACACCCATCGCAAGGCCGAATACGAAGGCAGCGGCATAAATCCATGTGTCGTGTGTGGTGACGGCCGCGTTGGAATTCGTTCGCGTTTCAATGATTCGCCGCCGCCATCGAACGACCAAAAAGAAGACGAATAGGACTAGCAGCGCGTTGAGAGAGTACACTTCGGTGATCGTGGCGTAGGCCCAAAGCGTGCGGGAAAACGCCATTAGCAGTCCCGCGCCAACCGCGGGAGCGAAAATTAAAAGCCCACCGGCGTTTGAACTCTTAATGTTGCTGCCCTGCCGCGCAGTCTTGTTCCTTCGCCGTGGTGCGACAAAGCAAGAAGCCGTAACGAGTAATTCGGCAACGACGAGAGTAAGCATGGCGCAGGCAAGCGCAGCGAAAACAGCAGAAGAGAAATTGATTCGCACGGCGACATTTCCGACCGGCACAAGCGACGCGAGATGTGCGACCATAACCCACAATGGAGTACCCGGCGGATGCGCCACTCCCAGCCCGTACGCCGCCAAAATTAACTCGCCGCTGTCGGTCAGAGTAACCGTGGGGGCGAGCGTCCAACTATATACAACCAGCGCAGCAAGAAACACCGCACCCGCGCAAACCAATTCCGCTCGAGAGGAGAACGGCCTCGTGCCATTTACTTCGCGTCCGGGCTTCGTCGCCTTTTGCCGTTGGGTGTTGCTAGCGGGTCGACGCGCCATTTGCCTATCGTCTCGCAAACTGGCGTGCCTGCAAACCATCAAAGCGATGCGAGGACGGCAGCGTCATCTACAACAAACAACCTTGTTCTCCTCTGCTTGGCTCGCTTCAATCACCACTAACATGAAATCATTACTCCTCGCTGCTGCTTTGTGCGCGGGTTTCGCAACAAACATCATCGCACAATCGCCAACTCCGGCACCTTCCCCCGCGCAGCCACCTGCGGACTACGACCTGCGGTGGGGCGTCAAGATTCCGATGCGCGACAACGTCGAACTGAACGCGACGTTGTATTTGCCAAAGACGCCAGATGGCTCACCGCCGAAGACGCCCGTAATCTTTACACTGACGCCGTACATCTCTGACACGTACCATGCGCGCGGCGCCTATTTCGCCTCACACGGCTATGTTTTCGCCCTTATCGATGTTCGCGGCCGCGGCAATTCCGGCGGCGACTTCGAGCCATTTGCAAATGAACCCCGCGACGGACACGACGTGGTGGAGTGGCTGGCCAAACAACCATTTTGTGACGGTAAGGTCGCCATGTGGGGCGGTTCGTATGCAGGCTTCGATCAATGGGCAACAGCGAAAGAATTTCCGCCATCTTTGGCGACCATAGTGCCCGCTGCAGCCGCCCATCCCGGCCTTGATTATCCATCTTATAACAACATCGGGATGACTTACGACGTGCAATGGTTCACGTTCACCAGCGGGCGAACTCAGCAGAACAATCTTTTCGGCGATCAAAAATTCTGGCGCACAAAATTTCTGGACGCTTACAAAAAGCACCTCCCTTTCAAATCACTCGATTCATTCGTGGGAAACCCATCGGTTAATTTCCAGCGCATACTCGAGCACCCGATGGCCGACGCTTACTACGATGCGATGCTGCCCACGCCCGAGCAGTTCCAAAAAATCGCGTTGCCTATTC
>JBARMF010000416.1:0-3864 GCA_049802315.1 Candidatus Udaeobacter sp. | reverse complement strand
TTTCGCGTGCAAATGAATAGCGCGCTCGGCCCTTACAAAGGCGGGTTGCGTTTTCATCCGACCGTCTATTCCGGCATCATCAAGTTTCTCGCGTTCGAACAAGTGTTTAAGAACTCGCTAACCGGTTTGCCGATGGGCGGCGGCAAAGGCGGCTCGGATTTCGATCCAAAGGGGAAATCCGACAGGGAAGTCATGCGATTTTGCCAATCGTTCATGACCGAACTGTTTCGACACATCGGTCCCAACACCGATGTACCCGCGGGCGACATCGGCGTAGGCGGACGGGAGATAGGCTATCTCTTTGGCCAGTACAAACGTTTGGCGAACGAATTTACGGGGGTTCTGACCGGAAAGGGACTGAGCTGGGGCGGCTCGTTGATACGCGCAGAGGCGACTGGTTACGGCGCTGTTTATTTCGCGCAGGAAATGCTTCAGACGCGCGACCAAACGATCGAAGGCAAAGTTTGTACGGTTTCAGGCGCTGGTAACGCAGCACAATATACGGTGGAGAAATTGCTCCAGTGCGGCGCAAAACCTGTTTCGATGTCGGATTCCAGCGGCTTCATTTACGACAAGAACGGCATCGATGAGGAAAAACTGGCCTTCGTCATGAGCATCAAAAACGTCCGCCGCGGACGTATCAACGAGTATGCCAAAAAATTCCGAGGCTCTAAATATGTGGCCGGCCAGCGGCCCTGGGGCATAAAATGCGATTGCGCTTTTCCGTGTGCGACGGAGAACGAGATCACAGCCGAAGACGCCAAGAAGCTGGTCAATAACGGTTGTTATCTTGTCTCTGAAGCGGCCAACATGCCGAGCGTGCCGGCAGCGGTCGATCTGTTCCTGGAGAAAAAGATTCTGTTCGGCCCCGGCAAAGCCGCGAATGCGGGAGGCGTTGCTACTTCTGGTCTCGAGATGAGCCAAAACTCCATGCGCTTACCATGGCCCCGCGAGGAGGTCGATTCGCGGTTGCGACACATCATGTCAACGATCTTCAAAAACTCCTGGGAGACTGCGGAAGATTACGGACAGCCTGGCAATCTCGTGGTCGGCGCGAACATCGCCGGATTCGTAAAAGTCGCTGATGCCATGCTCGATCAGGGCGTTGTTTAGTTGCATAAATCGACCCGGACAGACTAAAAAGATGATATGAGAAAGAATTTCACGGCTTGTTTTAAAAGCGCCGGAGCGGGCGCATCAGCAAAATGCGCAATGATGATATGTACGTTGATCTTTCTCTCGACGGCTTTTGGACGTCCGCCCTCTGGCGGTTCTGCAGCCAGCCTTGACGGAAAGTGGTATCACGATGGCAAACCGACGCGAATTCTGGTCGCACCCGATAACCGAAGCATAACAATTATCAATGAATTCGACCAACGAAGCGATGGCTACGCGAATGGTCCTCGGAACCTGGTGATTCCCTCGTTAGGCATAAGCGGTCAGGTTAATAACAACGGACGAAGAATCAGTTGGACGAACGGGACCGAATGGACACGCGAAGCAAAGAACCCGGGTCCGGATTCGGGAGTAAGCCTTAGTGGGCGCTGGTTTCGCAACGGTCAGCCGACGAGTATCGAAGTCGCGCCGGACGGTAGGAACTTCACCATTGTCCAGGAATGGGGACTGCGCACTACAGGGCGCGTAACTGGTAATGGTGAATTGATTGTCCCAGCTTGGAAAGTCACTGGCCGCGTGAAACAGAGTGGACAGCGCATCAAGTGGTCAAACGGCACTGAGTGGACACGGCCCCGGCTGTTCTAGTTCGCCACTCGGCTGTCGTCGCTGGGGCTGTTGTTTCTGCGGGAAAGTGCGGTCAAATTCACATGGCCATGAAAGCGGGGCGCGTGAAAGCTGGTCGTAATTCGTATAATCAGTGTATGAAGACAAACCTTGTTGATCATGCGGAGACAAAAA
Source organism: Candidatus Udaeobacter sp. (assembly GCA_049802315.1). Classification (GTDB taxonomy): domain Bacteria; phylum Verrucomicrobiota; class Verrucomicrobiia; order Chthoniobacterales; family UBA10450; genus Udaeobacter. The sequence continues at coordinate 1,950 of JBARMF010000416.1, read as the reverse complement.
TCGTTTCGGCGGAGCGTGGGACAAAAACTAAAATGAGATGGTTGCTATTCGCTTTAGTTTTCGCGGCGCTCGGCTTGGTAGGATGTGGAGGCTATTACAGCGCCAGCGCCTATCCGGGCTACGGACCCTATTATGGTGGCTACGGTGGCGGTCCGTATTATAACAGACCGTATTACGGGGGTTATCCGGGTGTGGTCACTGTGGAGGTGGGCGATCGGCCTTACTACAGCCACGGGGCGGGTTATTATGTAGGCCGTACCTATTACGTCTGGAAACCAGGACATTGGGCAGCGCGGAACGGGCAGCGAGTCTGGATCCACGGCCATTACGTCGTGCGTGGAGGATATTGATCCAGCAACCAAGGGGTGGCCGGTTTCCAGCCGTCGCGGGCGATCTGCCGCCTTCGCAGTGCTACGGCGTGCCAAGGGTGATCGCCCTTCCTTGAACCAGTTCAAACGATCGGCTGCGCCAGGCCCCAGCGTGCCAAACGAAAACGCACAGCGGTAGCCAGACAGCCTAATCCGTAGCGCACGCTTCGGCGGAAATTGATCGATGACGCTTCCGGCATATAACGAGCCGGGCAGGTCACCTCGCCGATCGCGCATTCCAGGGCGATGATTTGCGCGAGGATCTGATTGTCGAAAACAAAATCGTTGGAGTTCGTTTGCAATGGCAGCTGCTCCAACAACTGGCGCGAAAATGCCCGATAGCCAGTGTGGTACTCGGAGAGCTTCGCTCCGATGAGAAAATTTTCCACGAACGTGAGGAACCGGTTTGAAACATATTTCCACCAGGGCATGCCACCGCGCAACGCGCCTCCACCGAGAATGCGAGAACCGAGCACGCACGGATAGAGACCGCTTGCCACAAGAGCTGCCATCGCTGGAATCAGCAGAGGCGTGTACTGATAATCGGGGTGAATCATAATGATGATGTCTGCGCCTGCGGCCAATGCGAGTCGGTAACAGGTTTTCTGGTTCGCGCCGTAACCGCGATTCTCCGGGTGCACTTCCACTTCCACGTTTGGCAAAGTGCGTGCGATTGCCACCGTTTCGTCGTGACTGGCGTCGTCCACAACAATGACCAGATCAACGAGGCCGTGTGCCATGACTTCATCGTAAGTCTGGCGCAACGTGCGCGCGGCGTTATACGCCGGCATCACCACTACAATTTTCTGACCGTTTAGCATGGGAGGCGTCCTGCCATAATTATCATTCTGATCCCGCGGTCGCGGGAGAAGAATCTCGGATTGTATTCGATAGGCCCATCACGACAATCAGAGACGTTTCGCTTCGCTGCTAATGACATCGTTTGCAAGTCTCTCAAAATCAATGCGTGTTAAAACAATGGTAGGGACGCCGCGCTGCGGTGTCCGGTCGGCGCAGCGCGCCGACCCTACCAATCGGGCGCGCCAAGCGATTTGTGTCATCCCCGCACCAAAAATCACGCCCAACGTGTTGGGAAACCTCAACGTAACAGCCACCTTGTGACATCATCGTTCCGGAATGTCTCATTAATAAGTGCCTTGCAAGCTTTATGACGATTTTTTACGACCCAAGCTGCTTGGAATATTCGAGTCCGGGACATCCGGAACGGCCCGAACGGGTCGCGCGTACTGCGTCAGTCCTAAAGGATCGGCATCCCGACTGGGAATGGCGAACACCCGCTGCCGCGACGGATGCACAGTTGTTGCGCGCGCATTCGCGTGCGCATATCGAGTCCGTTGCCAACGCGCGCGAAAACTTCGACCCCGACACTCCATTTTATCCAAATATTGAAGCGCACGCGCGACGTTCAGCCGGCGCGGCCATCGAGGCAACGCGTTCCGCACTGCGTGGCACGGCCGCTTTCAGCTTGATGCGGCCGCCGGGACATCACGCCACGCAAGATCACGCTATGGGTTTCTGTTATTTCAGCAACGTTGGCGTCGCAGCGCTCGATGCGTTGGAA